>CAZXHW010000174.1:0-11432 GCA_964639915.1 uncultured Heliomicrobium sp. | reverse complement strand
CGCTTCGCTTGGGTGACAAACCCCTGCGACGCGATGACCCAGGCATTTTCAGGATTCCCCAGGCTGCGGCGGCATTCAGCGGCATCCAGCGCGTCCAGGTGATAGGTTTGCGGCGCAAGATGATGCGGAATCAATTCAACCGGCGTGCTGTCGTCCAGGCCTTCTAGCTGAGAAGCGGCATAGGCATTGTGCGTAATGATGCCCAAACTGCTGGCGACCAAGCGGCGATTCAGCGGCATCAGAAATTGCTGGTACTCGCTGCCGACTCCGAGCGCACGCATTTCCGCCACGCGAGAACCTAGCCGTCCGTAAGCGTAAAAGAGTTCGTCCCAATAAGCATCTTCGTCTTTGCGTCCAAGCGTTCGCCAGGCGATCAAGTGGTGCAAACAATGTTCGTGCAACACCAACAAGCCCGGCGTTTGCAGCGCTCGTTCGTACACAAATTCGTGATAGGGATTGTTGCCTTGGTGATAGATGCAGAGGTCAAAAGGCTTCTGGCCGTTGATTTCGTCAAAATGCGCGGCATCTTCAACGGCGTAATCGTTGCGGTTTCGATTCAATCGCAACTCATCAGCTTGTTCAACAAAGACTGTGATGTCTGCCGCTTTCGCCAAATAAGGCAATAGCTCGGCGCTGTAATCCGCGATGCCGGATTTGCTTGGAGGCAGCGGGCTGAAATAAGCGAGACGCATGCAGTTTTAGATTGCGGATTGCGGATTGCGGATTGCAGACTGGTCTTTGTTTCGCATTCTCCAAAAAAATCCAGCTAAAGCACCGATGAAAAACAGCACGGCAATAAACTGAGAGGTCGAAAGTCCGACGATTTCGCCACGCGGATCGTCGCGCCAGAATTCCACCGTGAACCGCGCGACGGAATAGAGCAGCGCATAAGCCAGCACAATCTGGCCATAGAATTTCCGACGACGAAACATCCACAGCAAGATGACGAAAATCACCAGCAAAGCGGCAGCTTCATAAAGCTGCGTCGGATGCAGTTTCAGCGGCGCGCTCAAATCGCCAAGTCTGTCCGCCCAGACGCTGCGTTGAATCGGATCGGCGATTTGTTCGACCGTTGTGGGAACTCCAGTCGCTTCGTACCCTTTTTCGGTGAAATGAACTCCGCACCAGGCCGTAGTCGGTTTCCCCCAGCAGCATCCGGCGCTGAAACATCCCAATCGCCCAATGAAATGGCCGATGGCGATGCCTGGCGCAAACGCATCCGCAGTGCGCCACCAGGGCATTTTGTATTTCCACATTACGACCACGGATGCGAGCACCGCACCAATGAGTCCGCCGTAAAAAACACCATTTGACCGCAGAAAGTCCAGGCTGAAAATTGCGCCGATGTTGCCACTGTACCGTTCATTCCATTCGGTGATGATCAGCAACAGTTTTGAACCAACCAGCGAAGCCACCAGCACCCACAAACCAAGATCGTAAACTTTTTGCTTATCCAACCCATCGCGCGCGGCCAGTCGTGACATCACCCACAAACCGACAATAAACGAAATGGCGACCAGCAAACCGTAGGTGTAAATCGTGAAGTTGAAGTAAGGGATCTTGAATAGTTCAGGGAACATAAATTGTATTGAGGATCAGATTTCGGGTTGCGTGGTTTCTTCAGTGATGGTCCGTTGCTCGCTGGTTTCGATTTTGGTTTCGCGTTCTTCAAACAGCATTTCCAGCGCCAGCAAGACGGCTCCGATACAAATTGCGCTGTCGGCTAAATTAAAGATCGGCCATGAATACTTGTCCTGCCAATGAAAGCCCAGAAAGTCTACGACTTCGCCCAGCCGAACTCGGTCAATCAAATTGCCAACAATCCCTGCCAACAATAATGACAGCGCCGCACTCAACCGAATTTTGCCCGGTGGAGACTTCAACAGATAAACCGAAACGAAGACAGTCGCTGTCACGGAAATTGTGGCAAAAATCCATCGCGCATCAAATTCGCCATCGGCGAACATGCTGAACGCTACACCGCGATTGGTGGCGTAAATCAGGCGAAAATAGTTAGGGATGACTTCAATCAAAACAACAGGCTTGAGCTTTGCAATAGCCCAAACCTTCGTCAATTGATCGGCGGCCAACACCACCATTGCAATGATGAAATAAGGAAGTTTGCTTTTCATTCTTCTGCTCAACTTATGAGCCAATTAGACTATTTCGCCTGCATCTCTTCAAGGTTCTTGGCACAGCGACCACAAGCGCCAGGATAACGCGAGTCTGAACTCACGTCAGTCGTGTAATGCCAACATCGTTCACACTTCTCGCCATCAGCTCGACTTACGTCATAGCCTTCCATTGCATTATCAGATCTCGTCAGTTGTAACTCGACTTGAGACACTAGAAATATGAATTTTAGATCTTCGCCAAATGACTCAAGAAATTCTAGCAAGTCTTTTTTGTTAGTTCCGATTCTAAGCTTTGCCTCAAGGCTTGATCCAATTGTTTTATCAATTCTTTCCAGTTCAAGAATCTTGGTCACTGAATTTCGGATTTCAAACAGTTTTTTATAGCGATTCAACAAATCCTGGTCATGTAACGTCTTGTCATAAGCCGGAAATACAGTTAGATGTACAGACTCTGCTTCGGCTTTCGCGCCAGGGATGTGTTCCCAAATTTCATCCGCCGTAAAAACCAGAATCGGCGCAATCAGCCGCGAAAACTGATGGACGATTTCATACAACGCAGTTTGCGCAGAGCGCCGCCCCAACGATTTCGGCGCATAGGTGTAAAGCCTGTCTTTCAAAATATCGAAGTACAGCGCCGACAATTCAATCGTCGCAAAGCTAGACAGCCTCCCATAAACTTCAGTGAAGTTGTAATGTTGGTAAGCATCCAGGACTTTTTTGGCCATGTCATTCATCGCCGTTAGCGCCCAACGATCAATCTCGAACATTTCGGCAAACGGGACTCGATCTTGTTTGGGGTCAAACCCATTTAGATTGCCTAGGCAATACCGTGCGGTGTTCCGTAGCTTGCGATAAGCCTCCGAAATTCGTTTCAGGATTTCGTCCGAAACGCGCATATCTTCGTAATAATTCAGCGCCGAAGCCCACAACCGCAAAATCTCAACGCCGCTGGTTTTCAGAACCGTTGCCAATTCAACGCCAGTGCCTTTCGATTTCGACATTTTGTCGCCGCTGACATCCACCACCCAGCCGTAGGTAATGACGTCTTTATAGGGCGCATAGCCATTTACCTCTAATCCCACGACCAGCGATGAATTGAACCAACCACGGAATTGATCGCCACCTTCCAAATAAACATTTGCACGAGTGTACTTTGGCTCACCAGTGTTCGAGTCTCGCTCAAGCAAGTCATACTCTTTCAGCACCGCCACTGAACTTGCGCCCGAATCAAACCACACGTCCAGAATGTCCATCTCTTTACGCAAATTGGCCGAACCGCATTTGCAGTTCGCCCCCGCCGGAAGCAGGTCTTTCGCTTCGCGTTCGTACCAGGCGTCGGCGGATTCTTTTTCAAAAATGTCCGCGATATGGTTGATAACCGCCGGGTCGCACAGCGTGTCGCCGCAATCGTCGCAATAAAATACCGTGATCGGCACGCCCCAGGTTCGCTGGCGGGAAATACACCAGTCTGGACGATCCTTGAACATGCTCTTCATGCGGTCACGTCCCCAGGACGGATGCCATTCAACGTCGTCACAAGCTCTGATCGCCCGCTCATTCAAGTTTGTCGCCGTCATCGAAATGAACCACTGTGGCGTGGCGCGGAAAATGACCGGATTGTGGCAACGCCAACAATGCGGATATTGATGCTGGAAGGATTCAGCTTTCAGCAGCGCGCCGATTTCCTGCAAATGCTTGATAACGGCTTTATTACCGTCTCGATCGGCGTCGGCTTTAGTGATGGGCACAACGCGCAACCCGGCAAAATGCTCTACGTCTTTCATAAAAAAGCCGCGCCCATCCACAGGGTTATAAGCATCAATGCCGTAGCTTTTGCTGATAACGTAATCTTCGTAGCCGTGTCCCGGCGCCGTATGAACCGCTCCCGTGCCTGCTTCTAGCGTGACGTGATCGCCAAGCATCAACAGGCTGTTCCGTTCGATAAACGGATGCCGCACGTTCAACCGGTCGAACTTCGCTCCGTTGTACGTGCCAATGACCTCGTAGGCGTCATCCCCGGAATTGGCCCAGCCGACTTTGGCCGCAACCTGCTCCAGCAAGCCGGAAGCGACGATGAAGACTTCTCCACCAACAGAAACTGCGCTGTATTCAAATTCAGGATTCAAACTGATTCCCAAATTCGCTGGCAATGTCCACGGAGTCGTTGTCCAGATGACAATGCTGACCTGCTTGCCTGCAAGTGCCGGATCAACTTTCGCGGCATCAGGGAATGGAAATTTCACATAGACTGAATGGCTGGTGTGGTCGTTGTATTCGATTTCGGCTTCGGCCAGGCTGGTCACACAACTGACGCACCAATGCACAGGGCGCATGCCTTTGTACACGGAACCCTTTTCGACGAACTTGCTAAAGCAGCGAACGATATCTGCCTGATACTTGAAGTTCATCGTCTGATAGGGATTGTCCCATTCGCCAAAAATGCCTGCGCGTTTGAAATCTTCGCGCTGAATGCCGATGAATTTTTCGGCGTGCTTGCGCGCTGCGCGGCGGATTTCAACCGGCGGCATTTCATTCTTTTTCGAGCCAAGCGCTTCTTCGACTTTTATTTCAATGGGCAATCCATGACAGTCCCAGCCCGGCACATACGGTGCCCAGAACCCCATCATCGAACGCGATTTGACGCAGAAATCCTTGAGGGTTTTGTTCAGAATATGGCCAATGTGCAGTCGCCCGTTGGCATACGGCGGGCCGTCGTGCAGCACATACAGCGGCTTGCCAGCGCGAACTTCGCGAAGCTTGGCATAAATGTTCATCGCATCCCATTTCTGCAATCGAATGGGCTCGTTTTGCGGCAGATTGCCTTTTTGCGGAAATTCGGTGTTGGGCAGGTTAACAGTAGCTTTCAAATCAAGTTTCGCTTCGGTACTCATTGTTTTCGGTCGTTCCAATTGATTGATTTATTTATTCAGCATTCAAGCCTGGAAAAAAGAAGCGCGATGATAGCGTAAAGATCAGCCATAAAGAAACGCCCGGCTTCAGCAGCTTTTGCCGGAGCCGAGCGTTCGTTTTCGCTCTTGTTGAAGTGCTCCCGATGGAGCGTCAAATGAACATTTCTTCGTCTTGGTACGCCTGATTCACAGGCAAACGATTGCCAGCAACTAAAACTTCCAGTGCGCGGCGGACACCGGACATTACATAAGAAAATTCGCGTGCTGGTTCCAGCACACTATGCTGCACCATCGCAGTCGTTCGCTGAAACTGGTCAGTGGCAAGAGCAAGCGTGTCTTGCACTTTTTCGACATTATCTTGAGCGCGTTCGACTTCGCGCCGAGCTATCGCAGTGGTATCGCCAAGCAGGTTGCGAATTTCGGCAGCTTCATCTTTGGCCATTTCGGCAATGGCAGTGATGTGCTCAGCTCCCTGGGCAAAGTAACCGGCGGCTTCTTTCAATTCTCCCATCAAGCTATGGGCAAGTTTCAGCACTGGTTCCGTATTGTTGAGCAAGATTTCGGCTCGCGATTGCAGATTCCCGGCACGTTCGGCCAGCGTTACCAATTTCCGAGCTAGTAAATACAAGCCGACAAAAACACCGACTTGAACGATCAACAAAATTCCAACGCCAATTGCTATGAGTGTGATCTGCCAGTTCTCCACTTTCGCGCTCCCTAAGAGTGGTTTGGTTTTTAGCAATTGGCGGCCGGTTTCAACTTACCGGCCGCCGATAACCAAATCCTTAGCTTTCTTCCACCGCTGCACTGCTACGGCCTTGGTCAGCCTGCTTGGCTTCGCGGTAACCTTGCTTGCCGGCTTCGATTGCGGCAGTAAACTGAGCTTTCTGAGAGTTAACCAGATCTTTGCCTCGTTGAGTCAGATCAGTGACAGCCTCACGGCTGCGTGAGGTCAGATCAGAAGCCCGCTCAACACCAGTCTGGTAATACTCTTGAGCGCGTTCGCCGAAATCACGTCCTGTATCGCGTGCATAATCCAAACTCTTGCGAGTCGCATCAGCAATGTCGGAACGAAGCTCGCTGCCTGCTTTTGGTGCAAAAAGCATTGCCGTTACCGCACCAATTCCCGCGCCGATCAAAAAGTAAATCAACTTGTCGCTGCTGTTGCCTTGGTTGTCTGCCATAATCTCATCCTCCTTAATCTGATACCTAAATCGTTGTCGCCCTTCGGCAGGGCAAATCGTTGCAAATAAAACCCGGCTTCAAACCGAGTTCGCACGTCAAAAACTCGAACGCAAGCCGAAGCTTGCGTGACAAAATATGCATTGAAACACTTGATTTTGTTGATGATTAAACCGCTCATCCAACTGCGCGGCACTATAGCATTCGACTTTATCAACATCAAGGAAGCCATAATTGACACTGCTCTCATTGCGCCGCTACAATGCATTGCATCATAAGTGATACAATGCCTCCCATCACAAGCAAGGAGATTTATTATGTTTGGACTTGGTTATCCTGAATTGATCGTCATCCTGGTTATCGTTCTGCTTCTTTTCGGAGGCAAAAAGCTGCCGTCATTGGCCAAAGGGTTGGGTGAAAGCATTCGCAGTTTCAAACAAGGTGTTGCCACTGGCGAAACCGAAGAAGAAAAGAAAGACAACGCCAAGAGCGTTTAGCGTTTGGCATTGTCCTGAAGTTTTAACCATTTCAAGTTTGCCGCACTTGCTTCTTTTACCGGCAGTAAAGCTCGCCACTGGCTTCGGAGCTTCTGATACGAAGCTCGCGCCGCTATCGCGATGACTCGCAAACGTCATAACAACAGCCATCGCCCGCGTCGTCATTCGGATTTGGCAGGCCAGACCGGCTCGACGCGATCCTATTTTGCATATCAAGTTGATCTTCCGGCCCAAGCGACTTCCCGCGCAGAACTGGTTCGTTTGCTGCGCGGCGGCGAAGACACATACCTGGAACTGAAAGTTCGCTACAGCAACGCCGAAAAGATCACGGCGGAAATTATCGCCTTGGCCAATACTGCTGGCGGAGCAGTGATTTTCGGCGTCAACGATCAACTGCGGATCGAAGGCGTCGAAAACCCCGAAGATGTCGAAGAACAATTGCGCGATATTTGCGCTCATCAGATTCAGCCGCCGGTTTTCCCTTTCATAAACAAAGTCGCTTTCGACAGCGGACGCCGCATCGTCATTTTGGAAGTGGATGCCGCGGACCGTCCGCATCGCACGCTCGACGACCGGTTTTACCTGCGCGAAGGCGCCATCAAACGCGAAGCGTCACGCGAAGAACTTTCTCGCCTGTACCACGAACTACCTGGCATTGGCTTTGAGCAGGCTCCGGTCTTTCAGGCGGACATCAACACCGATATTGATGAATCTCTGCTCTGGAGTTACGTGCGCGCAGTCAATCCCGGCTATTGGGGCGAAACGACAAAAGGCTATCCGAACGATGTCGTGATGCGCGACATGGGTTTGATCGTAAAAATCGGAGATGACTGGTTGCCCACCGTCGGCGGCTTGCTGTTGTTTGGCTTGAATGATCGAGTCGCCGAGCTGATGCCGCGCGCGGATTTGGTTTTGACTCGGTTTAGCGGCCCGAACCAGAAAGGCAACAACCTTCCAATCGTCGAATCGTTGCGGTTGCAAGGCAACTTACTGCGACAGGCTGACGGCGCGCTGAACTTTATCAAACGTTTCGTTGATTTATGGGATAGTCGGCCTTCGCGCAAAACGCGGGAAACTAATTCGACACAAACGATTGAAGAAATCATCGCCGAATCTCATGGCCAGTTCGTTCCCGGCAGATCGAATTACCATCGCGGCGCAATCATCGAAGCGCTGACCAACCTGCTGGCTCACCGCGAACTTGGCGCCCGCGACCGGCAATCCCGCATCAACATTTACGACGACTGCATGGAATTCATTAACCCAGCCCAGATGCCTGAATTGCCTTTGGTGTCATTGCGGTACGGATTGACCTCACCACCGAATCCTCGCCTGAAAGCCATCTTCACCAACCGGCATTATGGCTCTGCTCTTTCTGCCGAATCTATCAGTGGAGGCATCGCCATGATTTGCGCCGAAACCATCAGTTTCGCTCGCCGCGCTCCCGAAGGCCCCAACCTGACCAACAACGAATTCCGGCTGAAGATTCACGGCTTGCTATGAAGCGAATGACCACTCTGCTTTGTTTGTTACTTACGTTCAGCGTTTTCGTGCAAGCGCAACAATCAGACAAACGCATCAACATCAACACAGCTTCGGTGGAAGAGTTGATGCAACTTCCGGGAATTGGCCCCGGATACGCCGCTCGGATTCTTGCTCATCGCCAGAAGCATGGGGCGTTCAAACGCCCGCAAGACCTGATCATCGTTCGCGGCTTCAGCGCGAAGCGGTACCGCCAGATTGCCCACCTGATTCGCATCTGACAAAAGTTTCTACTCGCAAATCATTGCCGTCAGTTGAAATCGTCACAGCTCCGCAGCGGCTGGTTCGCCAGAGGTGAGCGCCGGATGCCTGCAATCGCTCGACGACTTCTGGATGAGGATGACCGTATGGACTCGGTTCGGCGACGGAAATGATGGTGTGCAGCGGCTTCACCCGATTCAAAAACTCCTGCGTCGTCGAAGTCCGCGATCCGTGATGAGCGACTTTCAGCACATCGGCTTTCAAATCAATTCCCGCTTCCACTAGTCGCGCTTCGGCTTCTTTTTCGATGTCGCCAGTCAACAGAAAACTTCGCTGGCCAAAGCTCACGCGCAACAGCAGCGACTGGTTATTGTCGGACATCGCCATCGAAGCGCCATCGCCGACCGGCGAAAGAACTTCGACAAGCGCGCCATCTATTTTGAACACATCGCCTTGCCGAACATTTCTTACAGGCAATCCGGCGGCGTTTACCGCTTGCGCAAACAGGTCGGCTTCGTTTACTGCCGTAGCGGCTTTGATCGCCTGGCCGATTTCAAAACTGCGGATGATT
The DNA here is from genome assembly GCA_964639915.1 of uncultured Heliomicrobium sp. Lineage (GTDB taxonomy): Bacteria > Acidobacteriota > Blastocatellia > RBC074 > RBC074 > RBC074. Next base: position 2,395 of record CAZXHW010000174.1, on the reverse strand, counting down.
TGGGCGAAACCTTCGGCATGGTCTGCGTCGCCGTGGCTGGCGGCGATCCAATCCAGTCGTTTGATACCTCGTTGCCACAGCGCGGGCATCACTGCGGATTCGGCAATGCCGATTCGATCTTCGACAAAAACTTCTTCGTTATCTTCATTCTCTTCGCTTTCGCCAAAAGCCACTCGCCCGCCGCTGTCCAGCAGCATTGTCGAACCTTGCGGAAACATGATCAGCATTGCGTCGCCTTGCCCGACATCCAGAAACGTCACGCTCAGCCGCCCGCCTTCGAAGCTTGGCGCAAAAGGATGAAAGATCAACAGGCAGAAAAGCGTGGTCAGCAAACCCAAGGAGGCGCATGCGGAAACTCGCCCGATCATTTTTCGTCTGGCAGCTTCCGGCTCATCGCCTTTGCGAAAGGGATTCCATTCATTAATCAGCACAATCAGCAAAACCACCGCAGCGAAATACGCCGCGTAAACCCGATAGGGCGATTCGCTCCAATCCGGCACTCGCCAGGTGGCTTTTCGCCAAGCCAGCAACGGTTCTCCGGCTTTGACCGTCAGCCAGCCAAGCCAGTTCACAACGCTTGCCAGCTTTACAGCCAATGAAGCGACGACCGAATACAGCAGCAGAAAAACCACTCCGGCCAACATCAGCACAGAAACCAGAATGGCTTCAACGACGTTGGCAAGCGGCGAAACAATCGAAACGCGATGAAAATGCGTCAGCATCAGCGGTAGCAAACCGACTTGGATAACCGTGGTCGTAAACAGCGTCGTGACGATCCAGGCCAGCGGCCACTGCAATCGCCAGCGACTCAGCCAGCGCGCTACGGCAGTTTTTTGCAGCCGAAACCGCACGTGCGCTTGAGACATTTCCTGCCGAAACTCGCGCTCGTTCCAGAACAGAACTTCTGACAGCCAGCGCACAGGCTTTAGCGCGCGTGGCGGGTAAGGCGTGGTCGCCGTCGGCTGCCATTGGCCAATGTTCTGCAATCGCTGATACAGCGGCGAAGCGATCACAACAATCATCAGCACGGTCAGGAACGAAAGCTGAAACCCCGGATTGAACAAATCGCGCGGTTGCCAAACCAGCAGCACGATTGCCGAAGCCGCCAGCGTGTTTGCGCCCAGCGCCTGCCGAAACAGCAATTGGCCAATCAGCGCAATGTTCAGCATCACCACCGCCCGCGTGACAGAAGGCTGCGCTCCAACCATCAGCGCATACGCCCACATCACCGCCATCACCAGCGCAAACTGAAGCCATCGCACACGAATCAACCTTGCCGCCAGCCACAACGCCACCAAGGAAATCATTGCTACGTGCAAACCCGAAATCACCAACAGATGGAACGTGCCTCCGGCGCGAAAGATTTCGGCGGTTTTCAAATCCAGAAAATGACGATTGCCGAACAACGACGCCACCAGAATGCCGGAAGCCGGTTGCCGAAACTGCTGCAAGCAAACGGCAATTGCTCGCGCACGCAGACGATACAGCCAAGCCAGAACTTCGCTGCGCTTGCTTTCGCCTATGCGCTCAATCAGCAACGGACTTTTCACCCAACCGGCGGCATCGAACCCGCCGAATTCCAGCATCTGGTCAAAATCCGGTGCGCCGGGATTTTTGTAGCCGCGTTTATCCGTCAGCATGCCCAGCAATCGAACTCGTGTGCCGTAATCCAGGGAAAGCTGATCGAATTCCCGGCGTGAATCTTCATCCCGCAGCGGAATGACAAACTGAACGTTTCCGCTAGCTTGCTGCTCGCGCTTGAGCGTTGAGACTGTCTCAACCGTAACACTCAGGTAAACGCGTTCCGGCGCAAGCTCCGGCAAAGCATCCAGCCTGCCAAACACTTCCACAGGCTCTTCGGCCAGAAGCTCACCGCGTTCAAACAAGCTGCGGACGCTGTAACTTCCAACGGAATGTTCGTTGATGGCCCACAGCAATCCGCCTGCAACCAGAACTCCGCCAAGCAACAAAATCATTGCTGCGGCTTGATGCCTGAGCAAACACACTGTCGCCGCCAGCCCCCAAACCACGGCGACTAAAAACCAATTGCGAATTGAAAGGGAAACTTGAGAGGCGGCAATCAGCCCGCCAATGAAGGCGAGCGAAACGAACACCAAAGGTTGTTGCGGCAGGCTGAGCCGCGTAAAGCTGAGGCGGCGCATAGTTGAATTATGAAAGCGGAAGGATGAATGATGAAGTCGGCAACGTTACGACGAATCATTCAGCATTCATCATTCCGAATTCATCCTTTTTCAAGCGAACGACGGTTTCGACGTGAAATGTTTGTGGGAACATATCCAGCGCGGTGATTGACTCAATGTGGTAACCGTAATTCAGCAGCAGGCGCAGACCGAACGCGCAATCCAGCTGGGCCTGTTCGGCGCGCCGAGCTTCA
>CAZXHW010000173.1:0-11440 GCA_964639915.1 uncultured Heliomicrobium sp. | reverse complement strand
CGATTGTTATCTGGTTTTGTGGGCGTAAATCTTGCTCAGACTTAACTCTACAACGTAGTATGCGTAGGCGCTCCCTGAAACAAACAACAGCACCGGAGGTAGAAGAAATGCTGAAACGATTTTTCGTGTTCGTTTGTCTGTTTGTGTTGGCTCAACCCGCCAGCCCGAGCTTTGCCAAAACGCAGAGTTCCCAATCTGAAATTCCTGCCGGAACCGAGATTCAATTGAGCCTGAGAGACCCGTTGAGTTCCAAGCTGAGCGAACCGGGAGACGAAGTCATCGCCACAGTTCGACGGAATGTGGTGATTGATGGCCGCACGGTTTTGCAGCAGGGAACTGAAGTTTATGGGCGTGTAACGCTGGCGGAAGCCGCAGGGCGCGTTTTCAAAGGCGGACGGTTGCACGTGACTTTTGAGCGCATCCGCATTGATGGCCAGGAGCAAAAAATCACCGCTGTCATGAAATCGGCTTCGGATTTTTCGCGTGACGAAAAGATCAAAACCGACGACGAAGGCACGCTGAAAGGCGGCAAAGACGGCGGTAAATTGCTGTCGAACATCGGCACCGCAGCCGGTGTTGGCATGATCGGCGTGACAATCGCGATTCTGGCCGGACGCGGCGATGATGGATTCGGCGGTTATTACGGCGGAATCAGTCAGGGCGGAGCCATTGCGGGGGCGTCAATTCTGGGCGGTAGTGTCGTGACCGGCGTATTAATGACCAAAGGAAAAGAAGTCCGCCTGGACCAGAACACAATCATACGCTTAAAACTGGAGCGCCCTGTGGCGATTGGCTGATTCAGGCCGCCGAGCATTTCAGATACATCTCTGGCTTTCACTTTCCAACTCGCGAAAGTCAGCATTCGAAATTTCAACAGGAGAAACCTAAACAATGCCAGCAAAGAAAGCTGCGACTGCGAAAGCCGCCAAAACTGCAAAAGCCGCGACGCCGAAAGCCGAAGGCGAAAAAGAATTGAAACTGCTCAAAGTGGGCGCAAAAGCTCCGGCGTTCAGTTTGTCGAATACGGAAGGGAAGACCGTCAAGCTCAGTGACCTGAAAGGCAAAAAGGTCGTGTTGTATTTTTACCCCAAAGACATGACGCCGGGTTGCACGGTGGAAGCCTGCGGTTTCCGTGACGATTTCGCGCAGCTCAAAAAACGCGGTGTTGAAGTGTTGGGCGTCAGCGGCGACAATCAAAAATCTCACCAGAAGTTTACCGAAAAGTATTCGCTGCCGTTTACGCTCTTGTCCGATCCGACGCACGAAATGATGGAAAAGTACGGAGCCTGGGGAGAAAAGTCCTTATACGGGCGCAAGTATATGGGCGTGCTGCGAATTACGTACGTCATAGATGAAGAAGGCCGCATCGCGCACGTATTCAGCAAAGTGAATACGGCGACTCACAGCAAGGACGTGATGGCGGTGCTGTAATTGGAGCGCGGTTAGGTGATGTTGCAAGGGTTTCTAAAACCGATTGTATTGATCTTTCTGTTCGGACTGGGATTGGTTAGCGCCGAACAGCCGCCGATCAAAACATACACGCCCAATCAAGGCCTGGTGCATGAACGAATCTTCCAAATCATGCGTGATTCGCATGGGTTTTTGTGGTTTGGAACCAATGACGGATTGTCGCGCTTCGATGGGCAGAACTTCGTCAATTACACCGTCGCAGACGGGCTTGCGCATACGCGCATTGTGGACATTGTTGAAAGCCGCGACGGCACGTACTGGGTTGCCACGCTGGGCGGGTTGAGCAGTTTTGTGCCCTCCCGCGATTCTCTGCCATTTCTTCGCGCTAATTCCGACCGGCACCTGTTCACCAATCACATTGTTTATGGAGACAAAAACGCGAATGTCATCGCTTCGCTGCTGGAAGATCATGCCGGGCAGTTGTGGGTCGGCACGCAAGCCGGCTTGTTCAGGCTGAATCGTAATGCCACGGACCCAACCAAACGATTCGAACCCATTCCCATCGGTTACCCCAACAAACCCGACAATCTGTTTGAAGTTGTTTTGATGAGCGAAGACCGCGAAGGCAGTTTATGGCTTGGGTCTCTATTTGGGCTGTCGCGGCGATTGCCCGATGGCCGATTTGTGCATTATTCGGTTATGCCCAGCGAAGGCATTGATTCAATTCGCTCAATTGCCGAAGACGGCGAAGGCAGGTTGTGGATCGGGCATCAATCCGGGTTGATGGTGTACAAACCGGAACCGGCTGCAATGGCCAAGCCCGGGTTCATCGCGCTGGAAAAAATCGCTCAGCAACACAGTGCGCTAAACTTACAAGATGGAAACCTGATTTTACCGAAGACGACAGGTGAAGCTCGTTGGTACACCAAAGCCGATGGCTTGGAAGACCAGCGCGCGCGAGCGATTCACATAACGACCGATGGACATGTCTGGATAGGGAGCTTTGCCGGAGGGCTGGCTGAATTCGACGGACAAAGATTTCGCAATCTGACTACCGGACAAGGCATCAGCCGTTTGATTACCGCTCTCTCTGAAGATAGCGCAGGCAATTTGTGGGTGGGCGCACGCGTTGGCGGCGTCACCAAGATCGCGCGAAGCGGCTTTTTGACCTATCGCCCGGCAGATGGACTGGGAAGCACGGATGTGTTTTCGATTTTCGCCGACCGCGATAACCGTGTGATTGTCTTCAACAATGATTGGTCGGTGAATCAATTTGACGGCACACACTTCACTTCGATCAAGCCAAATCTGCCTGAAAAGGTGAAAGGCTCATCCACGGGCAATCGCCCTGTGATTCAGGCTCACGATGGCGAATGGTGGGTGGCGACTGGCGAAGGGTTGTTTCGATTTCCGGCGGTGGAACGTTTTGAGGACCTGGCGAAGATCAAACCGAAAGCCGCGTATTTTGAAAACGATGGGTTGGCCAGCAACAACATCTCGCGAATGATGGAAGATTCGCGCGGTGATCTGTGGATCAGCTCTTATACGCCGCCCGTTACATTGACTCGTTGGGAACGTGCGACGGCCAAGTTTTACCGTTACGGTGAAGAAGATGGAATTCCGGCAAACAACTGGCCACACGTGATGGCCGAAGACCGGGCCGGCAACGTCTGGATGGGATTGCATTACGGTGAATTGATGCGCATACGGAATGGCAAGTTTGAAGTGTTCCGTCATTCCGACGGAGTGCCGAAAGGTCTGATGACCGGCATTTATTGCGACAGCGCTGGGCGATTATGGGTTGGCGCCGAAGGCGGTGGCGTTCTTCGCATAGAGAATCCTGTCGCAGACAAGCCAGCATTCAAGGTGTACGGGGTCAACGAAGGATTGTCATCGAACAACATTCACTGCTTTACCGAAGATCGTTGGGGACGGATTTATATGGGGACGTCGCGCGGCGTGGACCGGCTGGATTTGGCGAACGAACAAATCAAGCAATTTACGGCAGGGGATGGGTTAAGCGCCGGCGAAATCATTGCTGCGTTTGCCGACCACGAAGGTACGTTGTGGTTCGGTGCGCGCGAAGGATTGTCGCGGTTACGACCAGAACAGACAGATTCGCAAACCGCTCCCCCTTCTGTGTTTATCAGTAAAGTTTCTGCCGGGGGCAACCCGCAATCTGTTCCCGAACTCGGTTTACGCGAAGTCCGTGGATTGGAGTTTGAACCGGGGCAGGGCCAGATGCAGATCGAATTTTTTGGCTTCAGTTTCGACACGGGAGCCGGACTGCGGTATCAGTACAAGTTTGAGGGCGCGGACCATGATTGGAGCCAGGCTAGCGAACAGCGAACTGTGACGGCAAGTTTGTCGCCCGGCGGGTATCGCTTTTTGGTCAGAGCAGTCAACTCAAGCGGCCAGATTAGCACTGAGCCTGCCGTTGTCAGCTTCAGAATCCTGCCGCCATTTTATCGCCGCTGGTGGTTCATTGCGCTGGTTGCGGCAATTGTTGCAGCGATTGTGTCTTTCGTATACCGCCAGCGCGTTCACCGATTGTTGGAGCTGGAACGCGTTCGAACGCGCATCGCGACCGATTTGCACGATGACATCGGAGCCAGTTTGTCTCGCGTAGCGATTCTGAGCGAAGTCGTTAAACAGCAAGAACAGCACAGTGGCCATCTGAATGGACAAAATGCCCGCTCTGTTCAGATGCTGACGGAAATTGCCGATTCAGCGCGCGGCTTAGTGGATTCCATGAGCGACATTGTCTGGTCCATTGACCCTCGTCGAGATGATTTGGGACAGGTCATTACTCGCACTCGGCAATTCGCCGCCGATGTCCTGGATTCGCAAGGTATTAGCTGGCAATTCATCGTCTCCGCCGACATCGAAAAGATCAAGCTTGATCCTGAACAACGCCGCCATCTGTTTTTGATCTTCAAAGAATCGCTGAACAACATCGCGCGCCACGCCGGAGCGAAAACAGTCTCGATGAATCTTTCGACTGCCCACAACCGATTGCAGGCAGAAATTGCTGACGATGGAGCCGGATTTACCACTCAGCCAGCCGATGCAGCCGTCACCGTTTTACCGAAAAGCCGTGGTGGAAATGGTGTAGGGAATATGAAGGCTCGTGCGGTTGAGCTTGGCGGAGAACTGAAAATTGACTCCGCGACGGGGAAGGGAACTCGGCTAACTTTGATTTTGCCTTTGAAGCGGTAGCTTACAGCCGCCAACTCTGAGCGACTTGCTGCGCTTTATCTGTTTGTCCAACTTGCATCAACATCGAATGAAGCTCTGTTACCGGAGCGCGACGTGCATGTGTGATGGCGGCGAAGCGCGATTCGTCTTGGGCCACCTGCTGGCGAATGTCATCAAGCAATTCCACGGTCACGCTTAGCGCAGCCAACGCTTCTGACGAAGAAGGGGTTTGCGCCTTCAGGATGTTTGCCTTCGCCCAATAAGCTCGCCAGCGCTCGCCGGATTCAGTTTCTTCCAGCAATTTTAGAGCGCGCTCGATTGTCGAACGTGCTGAATCGTACTGGCGGGATGCCAGCAAAGCGGCGGCTTGTTCGGTCAGAATGGCACCCAACCAATCGCGATTGTGCAATTCTTCAGCAATGGCAGCGGCGCTTTCGGCAAACTGTAAAGCCGAATCTGCATCGCCTTCAGCCAGCGAAAGTCTGGCTTGATCGGTCATCACGCGGAATTCATCGTCGCGGTCGCCGATTTCCAGGATCATTTCATGTGCTCGATCCAGCAGCTTTTGGGCTTCGTCCAAGCGTCCAAGCTCACAATATGCGCGGCCAAGCAGCCAGTACGTTTCGGCCTCGCCATGTGTCGCGCCAACAATTCGCAGCTTTTCCTGCGCGCGTTTCAGAATCGTGATGCCTTCTTCATACAGACCTTGAGCAATTCGTGCCTGGCCGATGCCCATATCCATTTTGGCTTCGCCGTTGGCATCGTTCAGCCGTTCAGCGTCTTCGCGCGCTCGCAACGCCATTTCGATGGCGGTTTCGTATCGTCCGCGGCTCATTTCAGCCCAGTGGCTTCGGCGCAGCAATAAAACTCGCCGTTGCACGTCGCCAACGTTCGACAGGTAATCCACCGCCCGCTCCAACAGCGGCACGCCTTCTGTATAGTGACCTTGCAGCGCGCGCGCCCAGCCGAGCAAGCCGAAAGCGATGGCCGCCACCTGACTGTTCAGCGCAGCGTTTTGCAGCGCTTGCTGGGCCAGTAAAACTGCCTGATCGTAATTTCCCAGCCGCACTTCAATGCCGCCCAGTTGCAGCATGGCCAGCGCCGCGCCTTCGTTGTCCCCCATCAACCTGTAAATTTCCAGTGCCTGTTTGGTGACGGCAAGCGCTTCGTTGTAAAGGCTCAGGCTCATTCTGGTTTGACCCTGTTGCAGCAGCGCGGTCGCCAGGCTGGAACGATCTCCAATGCTGCGGGCAAGTTGAATGGCTTCGCCATAAAACTTATCGGATTCTTTCAGCTTGCCGATGACGAAATTGGTTTCGCCCAGCGCGAACAGCAGCTTCAACTGTTCAACCGCAGCCAGGTTCTTGCCGCTGCTTTTTCCCATTTCTTCGGCGGCACGCGCTGCACGTTCAATGCAGATTGTTGCTTCATTCCAGGACAAACGGCTGCTCGCGGCCTGCCAGGCACGAATGCTCCATTCAAACGCGCGCTCAAAATCTTCGGCTGCTTCGTAATGCGCACTGATGGCTTCAGCGACGCGGTCGAGTTCGGCCAGATAAAGCGCTTCCATGGCTTGCGCCGCCGCCACGTGAAGCCGTTTGCGTCTGCGCTGCGGCAACGCTTCGTACAAGACGCGTCGCAATGTGTTGTGAAAAAATCGTGCGTCGTTGTCGCCCGTCACACCGCGTTCGGACAAAACTCCACGGCGCACGCCTTCCAGCAACAGCCGCTCAATTTCGTCTTCTTGGCGACCGGTCATCCTGGCAAGAGTTTCAACCCGGAACTCTTCGCCGATGACAGCCGCGAATTCTGCCAATTCCCGAACCTCCGAATTCAATCGGTCCAGCTTCGCCTGCGCAGCCATCACAATAGTCACCGGCAAAGACAGATTCGTCAGGCCGTTCCATTGCCAATGCGGTTCTGGCTGCGTCGCAAAGTTGATGGCACGCTCCGACACTAATAAGCGCAACATCTCGATCAGAAAGTACGGATTGCCGCCGGTTGTTTTATGCAGGGTTTGCAAATCCAGCGGGGGAACTGCGATTGCCTGGCCAAAGACGGCTTCGATGGCCGCGCGACAGGCGGCTTCGTCCAGCGGTTTCAGCGTCAGCGTGGTGTAGCTGCGATACCCCGCCAGCAGTTTCAACCATTGGGCAAAACTGGTTTCGCGATCATTGACGGATTCCGCGCGCGCCAGACAGACAATCATCAACGGTTCGCTTTGCAAACTTCGCATCAGGTAACCGATGACTACGCGGCTGGCGGCGTCTGCCCACTGAATGTCATCCAGAATCAGAACCAGCGGACGATGATGGCTGGCGCGAAGGAAGCACTGACTGATGGGCGCAACTGCCCGCGAACTATTGCCGATGGATGCCACTTTTCCAGTCGGTGGCGCGCCAAGCGGCCGGGTGGCATACGGCGAAGCGTCATCCAGCCGCAATGCGCCTGTGTTTGTCGTCAAGCGAATCTGGCTGTTGAGTCGGCCGTCGGTGAAAAGTTCGTCAGGCAGATCAATGCCAAAATGGTTTCGCGTCAGCATGCGCAAATCGCATTCTTCGCGATTTGCGGCATTAACGCCCAAAATGGTTCTCAGCAGATCAAGGAAGATTTCATACGGAGCCAAGCGGCTGGCCTGATAATCAAAAAACTGCGCGTACAGGCAAACCGCGCCTTGTAATCGCGCCTGATTGGCGAACTCACGCGCAAGCTGCGTTTTGCCAACGCCGCTGTCGCCGATTAAAAGCACTGGCCGGCCAACGCCTTCCAGCACACGCCGATAATCTCCATGTAATTGAGCCAGCTCGATTTCACGCCCGACAAGCTGGTTGTAATCGGGCAAGCCGGAAACAGTCTTCGGCGGCTTTGTTGCTTCCATTGCAACGGGTTTCGCTGCGACAGCACTTTCGACAGGTAGGACACCGGTTTCCGCAGAGGCCAGCGTCGCCGGTTCGGCAATGGGTTCTGGTTTGGCCGCTTCGACTTGCGCGGTAATGACTTCGGCAACGAACCGGTAGCCTCGACCGTGATAGGTTTCGATGAATTTCGACTCTTCGGCTCCATCCCCTAACGCGCGGCGCGCTTGCGAAATCGCGCGTTTCAATACGCCGTCGGAAATGAATGTGTCGGGCCAGACGGCTTCCAACAATTCTTCTTTGGAAACAACGCGGTCGTGATTGGCCACCAGATGGCGCAGCACCTGAACAGCGCGGCGTTCCAGGGCAACAATCTTGTCATTGCGATACAGCAGATCAATCCCGGCGGGAATTTTAAAAGGTGGAAATTGCAGCTCAGCTTGCGGCGTGTTGGGCATATCAGGGATCACAAAACTTCAGGAAATGATGCCGCTGCGCAACGCTTTGCTGACGGCCTCGTTTTTTGAGTGAACGTGAAGTTTATCGTAAATGCTGCGTATGTAGTTTCGCACTGTATTGATGCTGATGTTCAGTTGGCCAGCGGCGCTTTGATAACCGTGACCGTCGGCCAGCAATTGCAACAGCTTGACCTCTTGCTGGGTCAATTGTTCTTCGATCTTTTCGGGCTGGCGGGTGTTCTGAAACAGCATGACGACCTTGCGCGCAATTTCGGGCGACATCGGAGCGCCGCCTTCATGAGCTTCGCGTATGGCCTCAAGCAGTTTGGCGGGCGGAGTCTTTTTCAGCAAATACCCGCAGGCCCCATTGCAAATGGATTCAAAGATTTTGTCCTGCTCGGCATATACCGTCAGCATCAAGACCTGCATAGTCGGGAATTTTTCGCGAAACAGTTTAACGCCATCCGATCCTAGCATCCCCGGAAGATGAATATCCAGCAGTAGAATATCCGGCATGCTTGCTTCCCCATCTTTGATGTCTCTCAGGGCGTCTTCGACTGAGCCATAGCTGTGTTGGCAGTTGTAACCGGGCGTGGCGTTGATTAAAAGCCCCAGCCCTTCACGTAATGAACGGTCGTCTTCGACGATGGCAACGCGGATTGTTCCGTTATTTGATTCCATAGTTGATCCGAAATTTCCCGAATTAGAAAGGTAATGGTTGATTGCGAAGCGAATGCTAGCCCAACTTGAAGAATTTAGGCAGCGCACAAATATGCGCTTTTAGCATTCAGGCAGGAATTTTGACTGCACTCTGAATTTGTATGGCTGAGATGCAATCTGTGTTGGTTTGCTTGTGCGACATTGTCTTATGTCAAAATTTTCGGCACGGTGTCTTTTAGCTTCTCAACCAGACTTGCGCCTTTTCTGACCAGACCCTGTGCGCCGAGATTCAAAACTTCTGCTTCGGTGATTGCCAATTCACCTGTTACAAATAGAATCGGTGTTTTTTGATCAGAAGTGCGAATGGACACGCACAACTCGAATCCCGTGCCATCCGGCAAATAATAATCCAGAAGAACGAGATCAAATTGCTCGTTGGCAAGCAGGTGTTTTGCCTCCGCTTTGCCTCGCGCCGAAATTACCTCGTAATCCCTTAGGATCACAGAAATAAGCTGGCACATGCTTTCGTGGTCTTCTACACACAGAAGGCGCTTTTTGGGGGAACTCATAAATGTCCTTTTACGCTCGCCATGCTGAAACGATTCACACTTTTTGGGATGGGGAAGTGTCGCCCATGGAGCAGCAGTGCTTTGTGAGCCTCGCACGCTGTTTATTTCGAACTATTGCAACCTGATTGAGGCCCTGTTTCCATTTTGCGGCTACGCCTTGATCAAGTGCAGCCCATTTAAGGCTTACAGGCAATTCTAAATAAGGATAATCAGATTGATTCCGGCTGTTTAATTCGCCTTGTTTGATCTGGATCAGTCCTTGAGCAATCTTCCTAGCAATTCAAGGCCCAGAATTTTTGAGCTGCAGTTTCGCGCATGCCGTAAGAGTCAATTGTCTTCTTTGAGGATCAGCGAAATGCGCGCAAAGGAAAATTGGGATCAAGGGATTAAAACCACCAACGTTTAGGCAAAGCTCATGGGCTTCGAGGTTGTGTTTCAAGGCTCGGCCTTCGTTATCGTAGTTGTTGACGCAAAATATCTGGGAATTTGATAGCGTCATCAGTAACCTCGGAACAGAGACAAGCCCTTCGCGGCTCGCAAAAAAGTTGTGAGCGCGAAAGACAGCGTTCCATTCAATTAAAAACTAATGTGGGTTTATTGGGGAAGTAATGTCCAGTGCAGGACATCGCAGGAATCTTAACTAGGTCATCTGCGAAAAGTCTAGGGAAAAGATGTTCCGTGCAGAACAAACATTACCTGTATTCTGCATATACACTTCCTGATACGTATTCATCCGAATCGCTAAAAACCGGAATAAGCTGAAACCTGAATACCCAACCTTATTAGTAATCAACCTGCTGTTATTTGAGGATTTATCAGTATAAGCAATTCATTGGTATGGCTGTTGCCAATGGTCAAAAAGTCACGCTGAAGTAAGGCAAGTCATCCCCCGGTACAGGAGGGAGCATGGCTAGATCTATGAATGAGGCAAACAATTTTGGGAATGAACTGCTTGATAAGCTTTCCAGACAGGAACGCGAGCGGTTGGCGCGGCACTTTGAGCCAGTGGCGTTGGCGCGCTGCCAAGTTCTCTACAACGAAGGCGATCGGGCAAATCATGTTTATTTTCCAAAAGACTGTTTGATCTCCTTGGTTGCCATGACCGAAGACGCGCAAACGCTGGAAGTCGGTGTGGTCGCAAGAAAAGGCGCGATGGGACTTCCGGCAATTTTCCGGACCAACGAAATGCCTTACCGCGTAATTGTGCAAATTCCGGGCGAGGCTTGGAAAATCAGGGCAAGTGTTTTGCGCGCGGAGTTTGATCAAGGCCAGCAGCTTCAAGACATTTTATTACGCTACTGTAGCACTCTGTTGACCCAGATAACGCAATCGGCGGTTTGCCATCGCTTCCATAGGATCGAGGCGCGACTGAGCCGCTGGCTTCTGGATTGCCAGTATCATACCGGAAAAGATCTGGTAAACCTGACTCATGAAATTCTTGCGATGATGCTGGGGACTTCTCGCACGCTTATCACAACAACCGCGTTTAAGCTGCAGCAAGCGGGAGCCATCAGTTACCGGCAAGGCCAGATGAAAATTCTTGACCGAAAACTTCTTGAATCGCTTTCCTGCGAATGCCACAAAATCGTGAAAAACGATTTTGCCAAAAGCCTGGGCCTTTGAAACCCTCCTCTCAGAGGTCATCACCAATTCATCACCAATTCATCACGAAAGCCTCATGAGCCGGAGCGGCGTTTTGCTTAAACTCTGCACCGTTGAATGATCAAGCGAAGTCATTGAAATCAAAGCAATAATTTCCGGCTGAAGGAGAGCAGTCGCAACGCGATCATCCAATTTTCGCGCTTCAGGATTCGCACCGCGCGCGTTCCGAAGCTGCGGGAACTGACGAGCGACAAGGGAGCGGACAAAGAGTGCCGGTTGAATCCTGAGGCGAGGATTCAGCAGGCATCCTCCCGCTTCCTTCCGCTCTCAGTAGTGCCTAATCTTTGAAAGGCAAAATAAAAATTCAGGGGATGAAGGGTTTTGCATATTTTTCTCGCCTGTATTGATGGAAGGAGAGCAGGAAAGCAGTTTTTTAGCGTCAAGCAACGGCTTAACAAGCAGGAGAGGGAGGAAGAAATGATATCAACAACAACAACACTAACGATGCCGTGCATTGCGCTAACGCCGACGGGTAAGCTTTCCCCGGACCCGCGAACCAATCTTGAAAAACAACGAACGAAATTGCTGTGGATGAATTCCCTGGAATTGCTGGAAAGTGCGGAAGGCGTTGATTTAACCAAGTTGGCGCATTTTCTAATTCAACTGGCGACTGCTTACGAAGAGCAGG
>CAZXHW010000172.1:0-11443 GCA_964639915.1 uncultured Heliomicrobium sp. | reverse complement strand
TACTAGTTTTCGGATTTGTTGTGGTTGTGGTATTCTGATTGGGATTTGTTTTCTGTTTTGGAGTTGGTGTCGGTTTAGGAGTTGGAGTTGGAGTTGGTGTTGGAGTCGGACTCGGTGTCGGAGTCGGTTGCAGTACGATTGTTACAATTCCCGGCGTAAACGTTGTAGCGAGAGGGGTTCCAGATGTATCTGTAACCAGTTGTGGAACCGGTTGAACACCGAAATTCAACGGAGTGCCCAGCGCAGTAGCATCCGCACGCGCCATAAAAGTCAGTTTGACAAGAGATAACGTACCTGGCGCAAATGTTTTACCGCTAGGGAGCGTCACTGTGATGCCGACGTTTCCTGATGCGACTTGAGTAATATCAAAGGACGGAGTGGCAGGTGTTCCATCACTGGCCTTTGCTCCACTGTCCAATTGGGCGCTGAGAATAGTTAGTTGTAAAGGATCAAACACCACGCTGAAGCTGACGGTGTTTTCTGTGCCCAGGGCATTTAACGAGATTTTTACGTCATCTGTCTGTCCACGAACGAAAGTCTTATTTTCGATGCTGATGACAGTTTGGGTTTGTGCGTTTCCGGCAACTAAGCCACCTGATTTGAAGAGTAACACTGCTATGAGGACACATAACAGAGTTAATAGAGTGAACGGCATTCGGTAAAATCGAAAGCCAACCTTTTTCATAATAACCCTCCCAAAAGTATTTCGGCTGTTTTTCGTCGGAGCAAATGTATTCGGCTAGGTGACACAATCTGGTGAAATGCAAATTCGATCTTGATGGGGGCTGGGCGAAGCGAATCTGTACACTGCTGTGAATGACCGGAATACAAGCTGTATGTTTTTGCGTTTGTTTGGGGAAAAGCGTTGCACGCCTGTGGGTGCGTGGTGAGTCAAGTCAAGAATCGTGCCTGTGGAGTGGATTCAGCACCATCGAGAGCTATAAGGTATGAAGGCTGAATGGCCTTATGCGTTACTGGCCGTTTCGCTTTTGAAGCAGCCAGATGAATCCCAAACTTAACAATGCGCCGATGGTCGCCAGCGTCATGTCTTTCTGGGCGTCCCAAACATCGCCTTGTGTGCCCAAATACGCTGCGCCCAGTTCGGGGCTGACAATTCGCGCTACCCAGGCTTCCAGCATTTCAAAAAAGCCGCTGATCGCCATAACGATCATCAGTGGGAAAAAGTAAGTCCAGAAGCTGGTCGTCTTGGCTACGCGCACGACCATTTCCCGCAGCGGATACGCCAGCAACAATCCACAACTGAAATGCACAATCCGATCAAACGGATTGCGCGGCAGCTTGAGCGCATCTTTGATCCAATACCCCGGCAATGCGTGTTCGTAGGTGTAATGCGCGCCGATGGTGTGCAGCGTCAGAAAAATCGTGATCAACAGATAGGAAGCATTCGACAACGGAAAGCGGCGATACGTGACGACCAAACCCGTAAGCGAGACAAACACCAGCAAATTTTCCAGCAGCCAGTCCGACCGATCTCGCGGCGCAATCGCCAACACCAACCAGAAGGCCGCGTAAAAGATCATCATCGCCTGCAACGGCCGATTGTTTCGAAAGGGAGTAATTTTGCTTTGCGTCATTTTAGGGAGCCAAAAAAAGGTGGCTCACGACCACCTTGGTAATTTTCTTTTTTAAGGAAACCGAAACTCGCCTAGCCTCTTTGCTTCAACCAGCGTGCCATTAACGGCACCCGCAACCGCCTAACGCATAAACCTACGTCGCACTGCCAAAGCCAGTAACGCAGCTTGTGCCGGGCCGAGGATGGTTTCCACAATTACCAGCCAGCTACCCAACCTGCCACGCGGTTTTGGGTCAGGTTTTTGCAGGAGGGCGACGTTGATGGAATAACGGACGGCTTCTTCCCAGCCCAATCGGATTGCATTTGGTTGAACTAAATCTGGAAGTTGAGAGGAAGCAGTTTGTTCCAATTTTGTGATGGCGGGTTTGCTCTGTGGTTCAAAGGCTGTGAACATGTAGCCGAACGCGAACAGGCTCAACAGCAAGACAAAGATAAACAAGGCGTGTCCTACGCTTTCTCCGTAACCGCTCGCCAACCAGTACCACCATTCTAGCCGCCAAGGAGCAACCCCGGTAAACGTGCGTTCAAGAGTTTTTTTGATCAGAATTGCTGATCTACGCCACCACTCAATTTGCCAAGGGAATGGAGGTTGAGATTTTTCAAGTCGTCGAGCCTCAAAGGCGCTAAATCGCAGTTCAGAAGCCTCACCGTAGCGATGGTTCGCTTCCGCATTATCCGCCAGTTGCCGACAGGCAATCGCCAATAACCGATGTGGTGCGCTTACTTCCCTCTCTTTAAGACTGGCCAGTTCGTCTACCAAAACATAATTGAATTCAACATCTGTGAAAACGAACTTTCTCGAGTCAACATTAACGAACCAGTGTGGGCGAAGATCAAGAGTATGAAACGAGACTCGCTCAGGCTTTTCAAAATGAGAATGCTGAAAACTGAACTCAGCGGAAGCATCTAGTTGTCTCTCATCATCAGAGCCCGCGAAGTGAGCATAATTGTTAAATGTAGCGTAGTCGAATCGTGTCTTATTGTTAAATGTCGTTCTCCTGAAGGTGGCGTCAGCATTAAATATGGCGCCCTCGAAATGGGCGTTTGCTCTGAAGTTAGTGTTGTCGAAGTTGGCCTCAGCACTGAATGTGGCATATTCAAATCTGGCGTCTGCGGAGAATGAAGCTCCTCCGAAGTCGGTCCAGGCTCCAAATCTGGCGTTGCAGAATCCAGCCTCCTTTTTGAATAAGGCATCTTCGAAATCGGTGCATGCACTAAATGTGGCGTCGCTGAAGTAGGCGTTTGCATTGAACCTGGCTCCAACAAATAGGGCGTCTGTTTTGAAAATGGCTTTGGTGAAATAGACGTCTGAGCTGAATGTAACTCTGCTAAAATCGGCGGCTGCGCTGAATGTGACATTAAAAAAGTGGGCAGTGGTGCTGAATGTGAACCAGTCAAAATTGATAGGCTCCGGAAACCAGACTTCGCTAAAATTGAAGTCTTCAGCCTCCAATTTTCTTTTCACAGCAGCGCGAAATTGGTCGGTCTTATCTTTACCGGGATAATGTAGAACACAATAATGCTTGCCTTCGTGTTCTTTGAAGAAGGACTCCCCCTGGCAAGCCGATGTTGCAAAATCACTACAATCGCAGATGAAGTTAGATTGGAGAGAAGTGGCCATAGCTTATGATGAACATGATCCAAAGCGACTGGCTTTAAATAACTCGACATCAATTCGTACCTCTGCGCTGCCCGCATTCAAACACGGAACCAATCGCTGCCAGACCCAATCACCTTGGCTGTGGCAATAGCTGATAAAGATTTTTCGGCTCATAGCTCTTGGCTGTTTGTGAAATTTACTGTCCGGCTGGTTTTGGCGGCGCGGGCTTCAGCGCTTCCAGGTAGAGGTTGATGGTGACTTCATTGCCGATGTCAAAGCCGCCGCCCGGCATCGCTCCGCCGTAATTCACGCCGTAATCGCGGCGGTTGATCTTCGTATGGCCTTCGATGCCGAAGCGCGTGTTTCCCCGCGAGTCCTTGATGGCTCCGGCAATAGTAAATGGAATCGCCACCTGCTTCGTCACGCCACGAAGTGTGAAGTCGCCATGCAAAACATAACCGTTCTTGCCTTTGCGTTCGACCCGGCTGCTCTTGAAGGTCATTTGCGGATACTTTGCGGCGTCGAAGAAATCATCCTTCCTCAAGTGTTGGTCCCGCGCTGCTACGCCCGTGTCTACACTTTCAATTTTCGCCGCAAAGTCCACAGAAGACTTGGTGATATCTGAATCATCGAAGCGAATCGTTCCGTCAAAATCCTTGAAGCGGCCTTCGACCCAATTGATCTCGTAATGCCGTATCGAAAACCCAACGACGCTGTGCGCCGGATCTATCTTGTAATCGCCACCCGGAATTGGTGCGTAACTAACCTTTGTCGCCTGAGTCTGTGTGCGTGCAGCCGAGGAAACCATTTCGATTCCAACCACCGGTAATGCTACAAATGCCGCCAACGTGGCGACCAAAATTGTGTCTTTGAGCTTCGTCATCTGTATTTTCCTGTATTGTTAGTTGATATGGATTACGGTGAATTACTGTGAGGCTTCGGATTGTCAGAAATCATCCTCATCGTCTTCCGGCAAAAGCGCTTGCGCGACCATTTCACGCCAAATTGCCAGTATGTTTTGATCGGTTTCAGCTCTGAGTAAACAGTCTGTGACGGGGCCGGGGTCGCATTTAAGTTCTGGAAAAGCCAGAAGCAAAACAACCAAATCTCTCCGATCAGTCCAGGATTTCGATTTGCCTCGTCGTTGATAATGAGAAATGACTTTGCTGGCAATTAGTTCGGCAGGCGGTAACACCTGAATGCCTTCGATGATTTGAATGGGCGGTAGAAAAGCGACTGATCTGACATCAACCAAATGCCGGTTACCGGTTTTCTGTAATTGAAAGATGCGGTAGCCAAGCCCGTCTTTGATTTCGCGGACTCGGACGGCGATGTGAAATAACCGGCTGAGATGTTCGCGCAGTTCTTCCGCCAAATCGGCTGCGCGTGTAGACATCAAATCCACATCCTGAGTCGCGCGCGGCTCATTGACATACACATTGACGGCTTGCGCCCCGAACAGAACTACGTCGTCGCGCCCGCGCAGAAAGTCAATCACGGCGTTCTGAATCGTGGCGAGTGGTAGAGCTTCTTTCATCACGATCTCCCGGAAGTTGATTGTGTCGGCGACAAACATCGCATGGCTCCTAAAACTGAAAATGACGGAAAGTTACCGTGGGGCTTCGGAAATCAAGGTGAGGCCGTTGACAAAGGCATAATCCTTTCGATTATGTGTGACTAAAGGAACCCGATAATGCAATGCCGTCGCGGCGATCCAAGCGTCTGAACTGTCAATTTTATTGCCAGAGCTTCGTACTTGTTCAATAACTTCTGCCCACACACGGCAGAGCGCATTGTCCGGCACAAGCACAACGTATGGATTTAGGAACTGAGTCAGTTGTTGGCGCTTTAGCTGTCCCCAGTTACTTCTAAGTGCCCATCGCTCCAATTCCGCCAGCGTCATAAAAGAAATGGCCGGAAGCGTATTCAGCAAATAAGGTTCATAAAGTGTGGCTCGCGTGTCTTGCTTGAAAAGGTAAGAAACCACGTTCGTGTCAACAACCAGTGTCTTCATCAGTCAAGCTCCCGCAAGGTTTCGCCTTTGCGCCATTCCCGTAACTCATTCAGAAATTCATCCACGTCCTCTTTATCGCCTTCTTCCGGTTCAGGGCCAAGGAGTTCCAGATAACTGACGGGGCGTTTACCTTGTTCTAGCGCAATGTCCTCAATGCTTTTGAAGCTTTCTTGTTGACGGAGTTTGGTCTCAAGCCAGGATTTCAAAAGGAACTGATCGTTGGTCGAAAGTTTCTGTGCTTCGAAAAGAACTTTTTCCAGTGTTATTGGTTCCATCACTTCGGACTCCTTTCGTAAAAGCATTCACAGATAAAAACGGCTTGAAGAGTTTCAGAACTCTTCAAGCCGCATTCTACTTTCGCTGGTTGTCTTTTGACTAGGCGGTTGTGCCCACGGCCAACGCGCCTTGTTTGTCGGCCAAGGCTGCATGAGCAGCGGCCAACAGAGCAATCGGCACGCGGTAGGGCGAACAACTGACGTAGTTCATCCCGACCTTGTGGCAGAAGATCACGGATTCGGGATCGCCGCCGTGTTCACCGCAAATGCCGACTTTCAGGTCAGCTTTGCTGGAACGGCCTTTCTTGATTCCCATTTCAACCAGTTGGCCGACGCCTTCCTGATCGAGCACCTGGAAGGGATCGTCGCCGTAAATCTTCTTCTCGACATACGCCGGCAGGAATTTGCCGGAATCGTCGCGGCTCAGCCCCATCGTCATTTGCGTCAGATCGTTTGTGCCGAAGCTAAAGAACTCAGCGACTTCGGCAATGCGGTTGGCAGTCAGCGCGGCGCGCGGAACTTCGATCATCGTGCCGACCAGGTAATCCACCGTGACGCCTTCTTTTTCGAAAACTTCACCGGCGACGCGACGGACGACATCAGCTTGCAGCTTCAATTCGGCCACGTTGCCAACCAGCGGAATCATGATTTCCGGCTTCACCGTTTTGCCTTCTTTTTGGACGATGACGGCGGCTTCAAAAATGGCGCGCGCCTGCATTTCGGTGATTTCGGGATAAATGATGCCCAAACGGCAGCCACGATGACCAAGCATCGGGTTGAATTCGTGCAGGGATTCGACTTTGGCTTTCGCTTCCTTGAACGGCATTTTGATCTTGGCGGCGAGTTCTTTCAGCGTCTTGTCGTCGTGCGGAACGAATTCGTGCAGCGGCGGATCTAGCGTGCGGATCGTGACAGGGAAGCCGTCCATCGCCTGGAAGATGCCTACGAAATCGCCGCGTTGCAGGTCGAGCAGCGCAGCCAATGCGCCTTTGTAAAGCTGTTCCGGTTTGGCGATTTTCTTTTGCAGGTCTTTGACGCGTTTAGCGGCATCCTTGGAACCGGACTTTTCCGCTTCAGCCTGAGCCGTCGCCAATTGCGCTTCGAGATTTTTGAAATCCGATGAAGACAAAATCATCTGGCGGACGCTGTCAATGCGGTCGCCTTCGAAGAACATGTGCTCTGTGCGGCACAGGCCGATGCCTTCAGCGCCGAATCCACGAGCGACTTCTGAATCGTGCGGCGTGTCAGCGTTGGCGCGAACACCAAGCTTGCGGTATTCGTTGACCCACTCCATCAGCGTTTTGAAATGACCGCTGATTTCCGGTTTAATCAGCGGAACTTCGCCAAGGATGACGCGCCCGGTCGAACCGTCCAGCGTCAACGGCTCGCCTTTTTTGACGATAATGTCGCCAGCAACGAATTGCTGGTTGGCATAATCAACGACAACCTGATCACAGCCAGCCACGCAACACTTGCCCATGCCGCGCGCAACGACTGCCGCGTGCGAAGTCATACCGCCGCGCGAAGTCAGAATCGCCTGCGCCGCAACCATTCCGTGGAAATCTTCCGGCGAGGTTTCGGTGCGGACCAGGATGACTTTCTTGCCTTCTTTGGCCAGTTCTTCGGCTTCGTCCGGATCGAAAACCGCCGTGCCAGAAGCCGCGCCAGGTGATGCAGGCAAACCTGTCGCAATTACGTTCAGGCTGGCTTTCGGATCAATCATTGGATGCAGCAATTGATCAAGCTGCCCAGGTTCCACGCGCTGAATGGCTGTGGCCTTATCAATCACGCCTTCTTCAACCATTTCGACGGCAACGCGAACGGCGGCAGCGCCGGTGCGTTTGGCGTTGCGCGTTTGCAGCATGTACAGCTTGCCGCGCTCGATGGTGAATTCCATGTCCTGCACGTCTTTGTAGTGGCGCTCCAGACGGTTGGCCAGTTCGACGAACTGGTTGTACATCTCCGGCATTTCTTCGTGGAGTTGCGCGATTTTCTTCGGCGTGCGGGTCCCTGCGACTACGTCTTCGCCTTGGGCGTTTTGCAGGTATTCACCGTAGAGCACTTTTTCGCCAGTCGAAACGTCGCGGGTGAAAGCGACGCCGGTGCCGGAATCTTCGCCCATGTTGCCGAAGACCATCGTTTGCACGTTGACGGCGGTTCCCAGGTTGTCGTCAATCTTGTTGATGCGGCGGTAATCTTTGGCGCGGCGGCCATTCCATGAAGCGAAAACCGCCTTGATGGCATGTTTGACTTGATCCAGCGGGTCAGTCGGGAAGGGGTTGCCGGTTTCTTTTTTGACGATGGCTTTGAAATCGGCAACGACCTTGGCCAACGTTTCTTCGCCGACTTCGGTATCACCTTTCACGCCAAGCTCTTTCTTGTAAGCGTCAAACACGTGCTCAAACTTTTCGGAATCAATGCCCAGCACGATCTTGCCGAACAGTTGAATGAAGCGGCGATAGGCATCCCAGGAAAAGCGTTCGTTGTTGGTCATGCGAGCCAGCGCAACGCGAGTTTCGTCGTTCAAGCCCAGGTTCAAAACCGTGTCCATCATCCCGGGCATCGAAAATTTCGCGCCAGAGCGGACGGAAACCAGCAGCGGATTGTCCGTGCCGCCAAATTTCTTGCCGGTTGCGGCTTCGACTTTGGCCAGGGCTTCCAGCGCCTGATCCCACATACCTTCCGGGAACTGTTCGCCGGAGGTGTAATAGGCGTTGCAAGCTTCAGTGGTAATTGTGAATCCCGGCGGAACGGGCATACCGGCGTTTGTCATTTCGGCCAGGCCTGAGCCTTTGCCGCCGAGCAAATCCTTCATTTTGCCCGTGCCTTCAGTTTGGCCATCGGCGAACAAATAAACGTACTTCGTACTCATTGCTGTTTTGTAGTCTCCTATAGGTAGTCTGTGGTTGGTGGTCTGTGGTTGGTTGGTTGCCGCTTCAAGGTTATTGGGCGCCCATCTATAAGCCACCGGCCACGGTTAACTCTGCCGGTCGCAACCGGCTTAGAACTTCATACGATCGCGGCTCGCGCTCCAGCGCACGTGCGATCAATCGCGTAGCGATGCTGCCGACCTGTTTGAGCATTCCAGGCTCGCGGGTCAGCGACAAAAACTTTTTAGGGGATTGCGTCAAAATCTCTTGAATAGTGTGCCAGACGGACGGTCGCAACTCTTCGCCGCGCTGTCCGCTGCAAGCCAGACATTGCGGCATTCCTTCGCTGGTCAGATATACCGACGGTTCGCCGCTCAAGTCTTTTTCGCACAGTCCGCAATTTCGCCAATCAGGGAAAAAACCTGCCAGCTTCAGCATCCAGATTTCAAAATATCGGCAGATTTCGTAATACCGAGCCAGCGGCATCAAATTGTCGGTTTCCGCTTGTCGCATTGCTTCCAAAGTAACGGCGATCAAACGATATGCCGTGTCGTTTGGTTCATGATCCAGCAGAAAGGAATCCACCAGCTCTGCCCAGTATTGCATCACGCCCATTCGTTCACTGCTGATGCCTTCGACAAATTGCGAACGGATGATTTCACAGCCGGAAATCGAAACCAGATCTTTGTTTTCTTTTTCAAAGTACGTCAGTGTGACTTCGGTAAATGGTTCCAGGCTGGCTCCAAATCGGCTGCGAAGCTTTCTGGCTCCGTGCGCGACTCCGCGAAGCTTCCCGGCATCGCGGGTGAAGAAAACGCAGATTTTGTCAGCTTCCTTGAGTGAGAAAGTGCGAAGCACAAAGGCTTCAGTGTCGTGCAGCGGCATAAATCTTTGCAGCCAGTTTTGGAAATCCGGTATTAACGGCGATGTAAGGCAGGCAGTCTAAACTGGCTTAACCAACTTCTCAACTGTGCGTCAAAGGTCGAGCTTACTTTTTACTTCCCGGCGGTTTGGTTTTGGTTGCGGATGTTGGAGTGGGCGTGGCAGTTGGCGCTGGTGTCGGTTCTGATGCAATGTCCCGTTTGTCTTTCAGTGTCACGCGGGTTTTGCCATACATTTTTTGATGATCTCCGGGAATTCGTGTGATCCAGACTTCGCCTCGCCTGTTGTCTTCGCCCTGGCCTTCGACCAAGCCAAGATATTTGCCGTTTTCCGTCAGGTACGCGTGTTTACCAATGGCGGGATTTTTTGGTGGAGGCTGGCTGCGATACCAGTACACGCCCGCGAAGATGCCGCCCAAAATCAGAATAATGAGGAAGTGTTTGAACAGCCTGAAGAAAAATTTCCAAACAATCCAAAGGAACACCAGCAAAACTACAATTCCAATGCCGAGCCAAAGTTTAATTGAATACAAGTCCATACAACCCCCTTTGGGTGACTGAGTTTGACTATTGCAGGAACTTCAACAGCAGCGTAGCCAAGCCGAGGAAAGAAAGAAAGCCGCCAATATCCGTGCAAGTCGTAACGAAAACAGTTGAAGCCAGCGCTGGATCGGCTTTCAGTTTTTTCAGGACCAGCGGAATAACGGTTCCGGCAATGGCCGCGATGACCAGGTTGATGATCAGCGCCGCTGAAATCACTCCGCCAATAATCAGCATACGGGGGCTGAATCCGAACCATAGGCAAACCACGCCCGCAGCGATTGCGCCGCTGGCCAGGCCGTTGGTGACGCCCACCAGGACTTCTTTGATCAACAGTCGGCGCGCATTTTCCAGTGTCACTTCGCCCAGCGCCAAGCCGCGCACAATCACCGCTAGAGTTTGCGTTGCCGCATTGCCTCCCATTCCCGCGACGATGGATTGCAGCGAAGCCAGCACCACAACTTTTTCAATCGTTGCCTGAAAAGCATTGATGACTGACGCCGCCAGAAAAGCGGTGGCCAGATTAACCACCAGCCAGGGCAGTCGTAACCGCACAGAGCGCATTGGCGCACCTTTGATGCTTTCTTCCGATCTGACGCCAGCCAGTGCGTAAATGTCTTCGGTCGCTTCTTCGCGAATCACGTCAAGCACATCGTCTACAGTCACTACGCCGACCAGTTTGTTTTCGTCATCAACTACAGGCACGCCCAGCAGGTTATAGCGGGCAACGATGCGGGCGACTTCTTCCTGGTCAGTATCTGTGCTGACGCTGATTACGTCGCCGCTCATAATTTTCTTGAGCGGTGTTGTCGGAGGAACCAGCAACAATTGCCGCAAGCTCGATACCCCAACCAAATGATTTCGATCGTCTATGATGTAGAGATAAAAAACCAATTCAATGTCATTGCTGGCATGTTGAATGGCTGAAATTGCTTCGGCGACGGTCAGGTCTTCCTTCAGCGCGAATACATCCGGCGTCATGATTCGCCCAGCAGTATTTTCAGCAAAGCTCAACAATTCCTGCACATCGGTCGAAGCTTCGACCTTCATCAAATCGAGCAATTCTTCGCGGAATTCTTCAGGAAGTTCGGCGATAAATGCCACCGCGTCGTCGCTGGGCAGTTCCTGCAAGACCTGCGCAATGCCTACAGGGGGCAGCGTTCTTAGCAGGTCAATGGCTTCGGATTGTGTCAGCTCAGTCAGGCTGCCTGCGGCCAAGGCTGTTTCTGATCGCGCCAGGGCAGCAAATACAGCTTTGCGATCCAGCTCCGGCAGCGACTGCAGGACCATCGCCACATCCGCCGGACGATTTTTCTTTAGCACATTCAACGCCCGAGCTGTCGCTCCGCCCCGTATCAGGCGGCGAACCGAGTCCAGCATCAATGTGAATTTTTGTGACTGCATAAAGCAAAACGGATTGCAGATTGAGTTAGCTCTTCAATCCGCAATCCGCAACTGTAGCCCGAACTTGAATTCTAAAGCGGCAGGAAATAAAGAACCCAGGCAATGGCAAACCCCAAGCCAACGAAATAGCCAAACACTTTCAACCCGTATTTGATGCGTTCCTGGGTTGTGTGATGTTCTGAAGAGAGAACAGCGAAGGCGATTGAAACCAGGGTACTGAACAGAATCAAAGCCAGGAAATGCGTCATGCCTTCCTCCCAATGCC
>CAZXHW010000171.1:0-11462 GCA_964639915.1 uncultured Heliomicrobium sp. | reverse complement strand
AGTTGATGGCGTCTTGATTACCGATCTCATTCCGGAAGAAGCCGAAAGCTTTATCGCCGAAATGCGAGCCGCTGACATAGACACCATTTTTCTGATTGCGCCGACCTCAACTGACGAACGCATCAAGCTGATTTGCCAGCAAACTACCGGCTTTGTGTATGTTGTGGCGCGAACGGGAGTCACTGGCGTTCGCGAGAACCTCTCAATCGCAGTCAACGACCTGGTCAGGCGAGTCAAGCAACACACGGCTTTACCTGTTGCCGTTGGCTTTGGCATTTCCACACCCGAACAGGTCCGCGAAGTTTGTAGTTACGCCGACGCGGCGGTTGTTGGCAGCCGTTTGGTGCTGGAAATCGAAAACAATTTGGATTCGCCGCAGCTTGTCCAGAAGGTGGCGCAACTGGCCAGGGAGTTAAAAGGATGAGCGGCGACAGCAACGACCAAGCGAAAAAAGAGATGAGCGGTTGGCGTGAGCGGATTGACGAAATTGATCTGCAACTGGTCAGGCTGTTCAACGAACGAACGCAATGCGCGATTGAAATCGGCCACATCAAAAAACGGCTTGGACTAGAAATCTACTCACCCAGTCGCGAAGCGCAGGTCATCGCCAATGTCACCAACGCCAACACCGGCCCGCTGGATGCCGAAGCGATTCGCAGGCTTTTCGAACGCGTGATTGACGAAGCTCGGCGGATCGAACGGATTCACGCGAGCCAGGAAGAAGGGGATGAAAAATTGACAATTGATAATTGATAGTTCCTGCTCTGCCAGCTCAACAGCTATCAATTTTCAATTATCAACTATCAATTAAAACCATGATTATTGTGATGGAAGAAAATGCGGCGGAAGAACAAATTGTTCACGTCGTAGACCGTCTGGTCAATTTGGGATTCGATATTCACCGCTCAACCGGATCGCGATATACGATTCTCGGGGCGGTCGGTTCGCGAATCACGGACGTCCGCGAACTGGAATTACTGGAAGGCGTCAGTAAAGTTGTACGCGTCAGCAGTCCGTACAAACTTGCCGCTCGTGCGTTCAAGCCGGAAGGCACGCAAATCAAAATCAAAGACGTCGTCATCGGAGGTGAACAGGTTGTCACCGTGGCTGGCCCAAGCGTCATTGAAAGCCGTGAACAGATTGAAACCATTGCCTCCGCATTGGCCAAACAAGGCGTGAAAGTGCTGCGCGGCACGGCGTTCCGATCCAGCAACGATCCTTATGGCTTCCAGGGATTGGGCGAAGAAGGATTGAAGTTGCTTAGTGAAACCGCCAGCCGTCATTCGATGCTGACGTTTTCAACCATTACTGAATCAGCTCAAGTGCCGTTGTTTGCCCGTTACGTTGACATCATCCAGATTGCCGAACGGAACATGCAAAATTACGCGTTGCTGAAAGAAGTAGCGAAACTGGACAAACCGCTGGTGTTACGGCGAGGAACTTCCTCCACCATCGAAGACACTTTGCTGTCGGCGGATTACCTGATGCGTTGCGGCAACCATCAAATCATCATCTGTGAGCGCGGCATCAAGACGTTTGAAACCTACACGCGCCACACATTGGACATTTCGGCCATTCCGCTGATCAAGAAGCTGTCACATTTACCGGTGATTGTTGATCCAAGCCGCGCCACTGGTCGCCGCGATAAAGTTCCGCCGATGGCTCGTGCAGCAGTTGCCGCCGGAGCCGATGGTTTGCTGGTCGAAGTTCACCACGATCCCGATCATGCGCTTTGCGACGGAGCCCAATCGCTGTCGCTGGACCAGTTCAGTAAACTGACGACCCAAATGCGTGTCATCGCTTCGGCCGTGGAGAGAAAGCTGTGAGCGCCATCAACTTCAACGACGAACTGAAACACGTTTGTATCGTCGGTTGCGGTTTGCTTGGCGGCTCCTTTGCTCTGGCGTTGCGTCGAGCCGGGTTTACCGGTCGCATCACGGCTTGTGGAGGTTCGCGATCTCCCAAACTGGCGGTTGAACGCGGAGTCGCGGATGCCCTGGAACAAAGTTTTGATCGCGGCGAAGTTTGCGAAGCCGATCTGATTTACCTCGCCGCTCCCATCGGAGCTATCATTGATTTTTTGCGAACAAAAGCTCATTTGGCTAAACCCGGCGCGCTGATCACCGATGCCGGAAGCACGAAGACAGAAATTTGCCGCGTGGCTCGTGAAGCGGTGCCAGCAGGCGTTCACTTCATAGGCGGCCATCCGATGGCCGGCAGCGAAAACACAGGCGTCGAATATGCGCGCGCAGATTTGTTTGACCGTGCGACTTACGCGCTAACGGCTGATGCGTCAACGGATGAAACTCAATTCAATCGGTTGAAAGCTATCGTGGAATCAATCGGGGCCAGGCTTTTGATTGCTGAGCCCGCATCCCACGATGCAGCGGTGGCATTGATCAGCCATCTGCCGCA
The DNA here is from genome assembly GCA_964639915.1 of uncultured Heliomicrobium sp. Lineage (GTDB taxonomy): Bacteria > Acidobacteriota > Blastocatellia > RBC074 > RBC074 > RBC074. The sequence continues at coordinate 9,047 of CAZXHW010000171.1, read as the reverse complement.
ACTGACGGCGACGGCTTTGTCCAGCCTGCTTGGCGCGGAACACGACAGCGAAGTCGCCACGCGTGAACTTGCGCAACGATTGGCGGCGACCGGTTGGCGGGATATGACTCGGCTTGGTGGCAGCAATTGGAGCGTCTGGCGAGACATCTGTATAACAAACCAACAGAACATTTCTGCCGCGCTCGGCGTTCTGATTGGGGAACTTCAGGACTTGAAAGAAGCGATGGACATACGAAATTTCAACAGCGTGCGCGAATTGTTTTCAGCCGCCAATACATCGGTTGCTGAACATCGTGCCATCCATTATGCCAACTTTGAAAAAATGTGATGAAGCCAAACGCCAAGAGATGAAAAGCCATGAAACTGAATATGTCACTGCCCGAAATTCTAGTTGAAACCGACGCGATTGCTCGCGATGTTCAATCAACTTTCGGCGAATTAAATGCGGAGCAACTGAACTGGAAACCAAATCCTGATGCTTGGAGTATTGCTCAATGCCTGGATCATTTGATTGTTATCAACGGTCCAATGGTGCTTCCCTTCGATCAGGTTGTCAGCGGTACTAAACAAACCAGATTTCTCGAACGGTTGTCATTTTGGTCAGGGATTTGGGGCCGATTTATGGTGAAGATGTTGGCACCGGAATCCTCTAAAAAACTCAAAGCGCCACCGACAGCCGTGCCTTCATCCAGCAAAATTGACCCGACAATCGTTGACCGATTTGTTTCTCATCAACAAGAGCTAAAGCGAAAATTTAAGGCTGTTGAAAATCGAGGCCCCGAAACAGTCATTATGACTTCCCCCTTTGCAGGCTTTATTACGTACAGCCTGCTGGATGCCGCGCGAATTGTCATTGTTCACGAACGGCGCCACTTTGATCAGGCCAAGCGCGTAATGGCCGCCGAAGGGTTTCCACATTGATGCAAAGCCAGTTGTGAAAAGAACGATTTTTCAAACATCGGCAACCATCATCGGTTGCCGAAACTTTTTTCAAAACTATGAATGAACAAATTGAAACGACTCAGTCTGAAGCGGCTGCTGGCCAGGCAGCCAAAAACGAAAATCATGGATTCTGGTCCACACTGCGTGAAGCAGTCGCAGGCTCAGAGCAAAATTTCACTGAAGGCAGCATTGGTCGCGCGATCTTTTTGTTGTCCGTTCCTATGGTGCTGGAAATGGCGATGGAATCGCTATTTGGCATCGTCAACATTTTTTGGGTTGGCAAGCTCGGCAAGGATCAAACTGCCGCCATCGGAATTACCGAATCGCTGCTGACGATTGTCTTCACCGTCGCAATGGGCTTGAGCATGGGCACAACAGCGATGGTGGCCAGGCGCATTGGCGAAAAGGACCCGGAAGGAGCCGCGCGCGTCGCTGAACAGTCCATCTTGTTGGGCATTCTGGTTTCGATACCGATTGCTTTGGCTGGAGTTCTGTTTCATCGCCAGTTTTTTGCGCTGATGAACGCCGAAGCGGCCGTCACTGAAGCAGGTTCCGGATATGCGGCGGTCATCTTCGGCGGCAACGTAGTCATCATGCTGATCTTCCTGATCAATGCCATCTTTCGCGGCGCCGGCAACGCTGCGATTGCCATGCGGTCATTATGGGTCGGCAACATCATCAATCTGGTTCTGGATCCGATGTTGATTTTTGGCATTGGACCATTTCCCGAACTGGGCGTCACTGGTTCGGCGATCGCGACAACGATTGGCCGAGGCGCCGCCGTGGTTTACCAACTTTCGCGTTTGACCGGCGGACATAGCCGGGTGCCATTGAAGTTCAGCGGATTGTTCAAACCGAACTTTGAACTGATGGGATCTCTGCTAAAAATTTCTGTCGGTGGCATGTTCCAAATGTTGATTGCCACTTCGGCGTGGATGGTGCTGATGAGTCTGGTGGGCAAGTTTGGCAGCGCGGCGCAGGCAGGTTACACCGTTGCCATACGGATCATTGTGGTAACGATTTTGCCAGCCTGGGGAATGAGCAATGCGGCGGCGACGCTGGTTGGGCAAAACCTGGGAGCCAAAAAGCCGGATCGAGCAGAAAAATCCGTCTGGATGACTTGCCACTACAACGCGATTTTCATGGCTGTCGTGACAGTCATCTACACGGTGTTCCCCGAGTTCCTGGTTCGCTACTTCGCCCACGATCAAGCTGTAATCTCCTTCGGCGTTGATGCGCTGCGGTATATCGGCTTCGGCTACATTTTTTACGGCTATGGAATGGTGCTGTCGGCTTCTTTTAACGGCGCTGGCGACACCTACACGCCGCTGGTAATGAATGTGGTCTGCTTCTGGATGCTGCAAATGCCCATAGCTTACTGGCTGCCCACGAAATTCGGGCTGGAAGCAAAAGGTGTCTTTCTGGCAACCACCATCGCGGAATCAGTGCTGGCAATTATTGCCATGTGGCAGTTCAAGAAGGGTAAATGGAAAGCGCAAACGGTTTGAGGAGTTGTTTCAGGCTCGACGTTATCCAAAGGCTGAATAACGTCGAGCCTGCAAGTTTTGAATTCGATCCGCCAACGTTATCGGCGAATGCCAAACACATCTTTCAAAATGCTGGTAACGCGAGCAGCCGGATTTTTGCGAATCTTTTTCTCCTCTTCGCCGACCATGTAAAACAGCCCGTCGAGCGCCTTGCCAACCACGTAATTGTCAATGTCCAACGATTGAGTTCTAGCAAAGGGAATGTCTTTGAATCGGGCGATCAAGTCTTTGTATTGCCGGGTCGCACCAACATCATCCATTGATTTCGAGATGATTGGCCGAAATGCATTGGTAATCTTTTCTGAGGTTCTATCTTGGAAGTATTCCGTTGCTGCGGTATCGCTACCAAACAGAATTTTGCGCGCATCGTCGAAACTCATTTGCTTGATGGCGTCAACGAAGATCTTGCGAGCTTCGGGAGCGGCTTTTTCCGCGGCTCGGTTCATACTCATAATGAACTCGTCCACCATCCGTCCCTGACCAATCGCGCGCAGCCCTTTTCCCACGGTGTTCAATTGGTTCGGCAACAAAATCTTGATCGCGGCATTTTTGAAAAACCCGTCCAGCCGTCCGGTCAAATTGATGGCGTTGCCAGCGCCAATTTGCAGCGCTTCTTTCAACCCATTGATAATCTGGTTATCGCTCAAGCCACCGCGCTGAGCGAACGTTACTATTGCTTGTCCGGCAACTGTTCCAATTGCAGCAGTCAAAGAAATCAAGAATCGTCTTCTTCCAGCCATTTTTTCTCCAGGTTAATGAGTTCAGTTTTCGGAGAGCAGGCGGAGATTCGCAAATCGGCTTTCGCCCGTCAACCAAACCAAAGCGCGTAGCTGCCAAAGCGCCTGGCTGAAAGAAAAGGGGTGAGCTTACAACTCCATTGTCTGCCGTTCGCGGCGCGCTGCAATCATTGGAGGTTTTGATTTTGAGAGGTCTTCGCGGACCTGGCGAAGCTCGATTTCTGTCTCGGACAGCTTGCCAAGCACTTCGTCAACGGCGACGCGCAAATCAACCGTGGCCGCCACAAGCCGGAAGAGTGCAACGCTGATGATGGCAAACTCGGCCAATAGTGCGAGGACAAAGATTGTGATGAACAAAGCAATGACTCCTTTGAAGTCCCATCCGCTGGGGGAACAGGGTTGAGGGAATCCGAACGGCAATAACTACCACTTCCCTGCTCAAATCTGTCGGAGCGGCAATTATTGGTTCGTTAATGATGAGATTTTCGATTGCTTTGCTGCGAAAGCATGCGCTGCGGTTGCCTTGCGGCTGAAGGATTTAATGTGAGTACACCATTGCTTGACACCCAAAGATCAAAGCTTGAGAATCCGCGCGTCTTTTACTCCATAAGCAATCAGAATTTCATTCAAGAGGTCAGAAGATGCCAGAAATTGACTACGACTTGGCGCACTTCTTTGCGTGGGCAAGGGCGAGAGCTTATGCCGAATTTGATCGGCGGATGCAGGCCGATCCTTCACTCGACCCCAACTGGACATTTTCAGACATTATGCAGGGGTTATTGGAAGAATACCGCCAATACCTGTCCATACAGCCCACACTTCCTGATACCAGCAGTGAATAACCAAATTTGGAGGCTAGCATGACTTCAGATCGCTTCAGCCATACGACGTATCTGGTTCGCAAACGAGTTCTTTCCGTGATTGGCGGGAAGTTTGAAATCTTCGATCCGTCAGGAAATATCGTGCTGTTTTCCAAGCAAGCGGCTTTCAAGCTGAAAGAAGACATTCGTCTGTTCACGGACGAATCCATGACCACGGAATTGGTTTCCATCAAAGCCAGAAAAATCATGGACTTTTCCGCCGCTTACGATGTGGTGGATACGACGACGGGTCATAAAGTCGGTGGCCTGAAACGCAAAGGCTGGAAGTCCATGTTCCGCGACGAATGGATCATCATGGACGCTTATGACCGCGAAATCGGTAACATTCAGGAAGAGAATGCCCTTCTGGCTTTTCTGAGCCGCTTCGTAACCAATCTGATTCCGCAAACGTATAACGTACAGGTCGGCGGCGCGCTTGCTGCCGAATTCAAACAGAACTTCAACCCTTTTGTTACCAAACTAACGCTGGATTTTTCGCTCGACACGCAGCACAGGCTGGATCGCCGATTGGGCATCGCCGCCGGTGTGCTGCTGTGCGCGATTGAAGGAAAACAAGAAGGCTAAAAACTCTTATGGCCAAAGAAAACTCGCTTCGCCTCACCCCGGTTCAATGGCTGATCTGCATCATCGCAGTCATTGGTTTTGCATTCGACACATACGAATTGCTGATGCTGCCGCTAATCGTCCGTCCTGCGTTGGAAACTTTGGGCGGATTGAAATTCGGTACGGATGAATTCACGCAATGGCGCGATCTGTTGTTTTATGTTCCGGCGATTTGCGGAGGCATTTTCGGACTGCTTGGCGGATATTTGACCGACCGATTGGGGCGCCGACGAGTTCTGACATGGAGCATTTTGCTTTACTCGTTTTCTGCTTTCGGAGCAGGCTTTGCCACTTCGCTGCCGATGCTGCTGGTGTTGCGCTGTACAACGTTTGTCGGTGTGTGCGTCGAATTCGTCGCTGCGGTAGCCTGGCTGGCAGAGCTTTTCAGCGATCCAAGACAGCGCGAAAAAGTGTTGGGTTACACACAGGCGTTTTCGTCGCTTGGTGGCGTGATGGTCAGCGGCATGGCGTATCTGATTGGGCATTGGGGAGCGTCGCTTCCGTCCATACACGGCGGCCATGAGACTTGGCGCTATTTGCTGATTTCTGGTTTGATTCCGGCAATTCCGCTTATCGTAATTCGTCCTTTCCTTCCTGAATCGCCGGTTTGGGCGGAGAAGAAAGCGGCTGGCACGCTGAAGCGCCCCAGTCTTGCTGAACTGTTCAAACCTGCTTATCGCCGAACGACGATTGTTTCCGCGCTAATGTTTGCGTGTAGCTTGGGTGTAGCCTTCGGCGCGATTCAACAAATTCCGCAAATCGTCCCCGGGCTGGTCAAATTTGACGCTCCAGTACAAACGGCGGCAATTTCAGCAACTCCGACCCAACCTATCGCGTCTGGCTCAACCACGCCTGGGACGCCAGCGCCACGACCCGATCCGGCTGAGATTGCTCGTCGGCAAAGAGTAGTTTCAACCACAGCAGCAGGCGTGCAAAGCTGGCAGGAAATCGGCGGACTTGTGGGGCGCTTTGCTTTGGCCGCATTGGCGCTGATCATCATCAGCCGCCGATGGCTGATTCGTTTTTTCCAGATTCCGGGATTGATCGTTGTCCCCCTGGTTTTCCTCTTCCCTGCCGTCAACAGCCTGGAAGGGTTGAAATGGGGAATTTTCTTTGCTGGCTTTTTCACGGTTGCGCAGTTGAGTTTCTGGGGAAACTATTTGCCGCGCGTTTACCCGACGCATTTGCGCGGAACAGGCGAAAGCTTTGCCGCCAATATCGGCGGACGAATGATCGGAACTGCGGCGGCGTTGCTGACAACGCAGGTCACAAAGCTAATGCCAGCCGGAGCGCCCACGACCAGACTGGCTTATGCTGCGGCAACGGTTGCGGCAGTCATTTACGCGATTGGTTTGGCGCTGAGCTTCTTTCTGCCAGAACCACAACAAGAGGAGTTGCCGGAATAGTTCCTTTGGATTTAGGATTGGCCCAAGTCCGAACCCTTTTGGACACAAACACATTTTCTTTCAGGAGTTCGACAAAGACGATGAAAAGACAACTTTCGATTTTGGTAGTTTTGCTGGCCATTGCGGGATTGATTTCGCTGGCCGTTTCAGCGCAAACAAAAGGAAAAGCTCCCGCCATGAAAGCTCAGGCTGGCAAACCGGCTGCGGGTAAGGGAGTGGATGCCGCACCGCTTTGGACGCAGCATTGCAAAAAATGTCATGCCGCCGATGGCAAAGGCATTGAAAGCCTGGAACCGCCCGATATGACCGCGGAAAAATGGCAGTCCGCAAATGACGACAAAGCGATCACCGAAGCCATCAACGAAGGCAAAGGCATTATGCCCGGTTTCAAAGACACGCTGAAACCGGCTCAGGTGGCGGCATTGGTCAAACACATTCGCACACTGAAGAAGTAGACGGAAACTCAATGCGTTATAAAGAGCGCCGCAGTATTGAACTGAAAGCTTCAAAAGTTTCAGTTCAATACGGCGGCGCTCTTTTTTTTGGACTTCATCTGTGGCGATCCGACGAGCAGGTTCTGGTTGGTTCTTCACCTAAGTTATATGATCTTCTCACTCTGGTCGTGCAAAGCCCTTTCACCGGTATCAGTCCGCTAACCGCGCAAACTTCGATGTTGAATTGCTTTTTGGTTACTGCTACCGGCACAGGAACTGGAACAGGAGCGGGTGGCGGTTGCTCTTTTTTCACTACAGGTTTTGGCGTGGGCTTAACTTTGGCTACCTGGTTCACCGGAGGCTTCGAAGCTTTTGCTGCTTTTGGCGGCGCTGGCGTCGGCGTTGCAACCACTCGCGGTCTGGTTCGTGAATCAGCAGCCAACTTGTTTGTCGCGTTTACGCTCGGTTTAGGCGTGGGCCCTTTTGCCGGAGCTGATTGCGTTTGCCGGGAAGCGGGCGTAGGCCAAGGCGTAGGCCCAACTGTTCCATTGGAATATCTGAGCGAAGGCTGCTGCGCGGACGGTTTTGATGTCGCCGACCGGGATCCGGTCTGTGGCGTTTGCGCCGCTCCGGCTTGTTGCGGATTCGTGAGCGGAGCGTGCCAGGGTGTCTGTCGCGGAATTGCTGTCGAAGGTGTTCCTTTAGAAGTGGTTGTGGTTCCCCTCTGTTGCGCTGTCTGTGCATTTACCGGAACAGGAACCGGAGCAGGCGTGGATGGCTTGGTTGAAACGGCGGCCATAATCGCATCGCCTGCGCGGCGAAAGATCGAACGATTGTCAGGAGTTGGCGTCGGCTGGCTAAGCGAAACTTTTCCTTTCGCTTCCGGAGCAGTAGGAATCATTCGGTCGGCAGGGTTTTGCCCATAAATTGGAGCTCCACTGCCAGCGGTTCCTGCCGCAGCAGGATATGGCGTTGGCTGGCCAGAAGGCGCTTCGACAGACGCTGTTTGCCCGTAAACCTGGCCGTAAGCAGGTTGTGGAATCGCAGGCGTAGCAGATACAGGCGGTGGTACCAGCACTTCGGCTTCCCCATTTTGCGTGCCGCTCAGAAAGATTTCCTGCTTGGCCCCTGGAGTATCAAGACTTGCAGGTTCTCCTAGTGGACCAATGTATTGCGTAACCAAGCCAGTGGTTGGGACTTCAAATTGGCCACCAAGTTCAGGCCGGAGCGCCAGAGCCCGCGCCATAAAATCTCCAAAAACCAGCGCGGCGGTTGTACCGCCCGTCACGCCAAAATCCGAATTATCATCAAAGCCAATCCAAACCACGCAAACCAGATTCGGCGAATATCCGGCAAACCACCCATCACGCGAAGTGCCGGTTTTGCCGGCTACAGGACTGGGAATTCCGAACTGTTTGACACGTGTCCCTGTTCCATAAGCCAGCACATCCTGCATCAGCGAAGTCATGATGTAGGAAACTTGCGGGGTCATCGCATCACTCACTTCCGATTGCTTTTCAAAAATGACAGAGCCTTCTTTGGTGGTCAGCCTTCGGATGGCGATTGGCGCAGCGCGTTTCCCCTGATTGGCGAACGCAGTATATGCTGAAGCCATTTGCAGCGGCGTGGCTTCGGACGCCCCAAGCGCAGACGCGGGAACCGGCTGAACCTTTGGCAATCCGGCGCGTTCGGCAAAGCTGGCAACTTGTGGGAAGCCTACGCGCTCTGCCACCGAAACAGCGATGACGTTTTTGGACTTGGCCAGGGCTTCTCGCGCGCTCATGGTGCGAAGTTCGTAACTGTCCCGGAAATTGTCCGGCGCATAGAATCTTCCGTCGTATTCAAAGCTGCGCGGTTCGTCACGGAAAAGTGACGCTGCCGTAATGCGGCGGCTGGAATCGCTTTCGCTTAATCCGGCGGCATACACAAAGGGTTTGAAAACCGATCCCGGTTGGCGTCTGGCATCCGTCGCGCGGTTAAGCTGGCTATTTGCATAGTCCCGACCTCCGACCATCGCCAAAATGTCGCCCGTCTTGGAATTCAGCGCGACCAGCGCAATTTGTAACCCAGCAGTGGTGCCGCGTTTGGCCGCCACTTGACGGTCAATTTCGGGTAGGTTCTTTTGCACTGCTGTATAAGCCGCTCGCTGCAATTCCAGGTCAATCGAGGTGTAAATCCGCATCGAGCGCATTGACTGGCTATCGTCGCCATACTGAGCGTCCAACTGCCGCAGCACGTAATCCACAAAATACGGAGCATCAGTGGCGTCTGTGCCGCCTTTACCGATAACGCCAAGTTGTTGCGCTTTTGCGTTGGCGGCTTCTTCAGGTTTGATCTTTCCCTGTTCAACCATCAAATCCAGAACTGTGGCTCGACGGTCGCGCGCGCGAGTCTCGTGCGAATAAGGCGAGTAAAAATTAGGGCTGCGAATAATTCCAGCCAGCAGAGCCGATTCCGACAGCGATAAGTAAGAAACGTCCTTGCCAAAATAGGCTCG
>CAZXHW010000170.1:0-11463 GCA_964639915.1 uncultured Heliomicrobium sp. | reverse complement strand
GGCTACACGCCGGAAGTAACGTGCGGAGTCTGGATCGGTTTCAGCGACCGCAAAAAACCGCTTGGCAAAGGCGAAGCGGGAGGCACTGCGGCATTGCCATTCTGGATTGATTTTATGCGCGACTATTTGAAGGACAAGCAGAAAGGCAAGTTTCCGTCAGTTCCTTCTGTGCCCGATGACTTGCGCCCGATTCAGGCTGATCGCGCCAGAAAACACGCGGCAGAACTGGCCAGGATTGCTGAACGCGATGGCGGATTGCTGCCGGGCGATATGGAACCCAACCTCGATCCGCTGTCCGATGGCAGCGATTCGGAGGATCATCCACCGCAGCCAACGACGAAACCAACCCCCAAACCGCCAGGGCGCGACCGGTATTTTCAAGAGCCTCCGCAACCTGTTGCGCGGGCCATCGAAACAAACCCAAAAATCTTCCGACCGCCCGTCGAAATCAGACAAGCAAAGCACGAAGAACCGGTCAGAAAAGGCAAAAAAGGGAAAGTCAACGAAGACCCCCGCTAAAGAAAACAAGCAGCCAAAAAAGGGAAAGTCAGCCAAGGTTGCCGCTGAAAAAAGCAAAAAGCCCAAAAGCAAAAGGCAAAAGTGAAAGTCTCGCCACTTTCACTTTTGCCTTTTGAATTTTCCGGGCTGAATTTCAGATTACATTCTCAGCAGACTGACGTCTCCCGAAACTGTGGAAATCTTCAAGTTGCGCGATCCATTGCCCAACCGTCCGGCGGCTTTGCGGCCCTGGCCAGGCTTCGCTTCTTCGATTTCCAGCGGGAAGTCGGTTTTCAAATGGCCGCTCAGCGAAGACAGTTTGACTTCAGCATCCAGATTGCCGGGCAGTTTGACGCTGACATCCCCGCTGACCGAAGCGAATTCCATGGAATTTCCCACACCTTCCAGTGACACAATTTCGACTTCGACATCGCCGCTGGTGGATTTGGCGCTAACAGTTCCTTCGACTTTGCCGACATGCACATCACCGCTGACGGAACTGGCATTGACGGTTCCGTTGACATTGTTAACGGTCGTTTCGCCGCTGACGGTTTTGGCGGATAGTTCACCCGTAACTCCTGTGACGGTGACGTTGCCGCTGACACTGGAAAACGAATTGAACTTGTACGCGGTGTTGCGCGGCACCTTGACTTCAAAGCGCACATCAACGTTGCAGTCTTCACAACGTTCCGGATACTGCACGCGAACATCCACCAAGCCACCAGCGCTTCGGTCATCAAAGCTGACTTTTTCACTGTCGCGACCATGTTTGGTGCCCGTGACAATGATCGCCTGACCATCGTATCCAGTAACCACCACATCGCCGGAAATGTTGCGAATGCTGACGGATCCGCCTGCGCCAAGGTTGTAACTGCGCTGAAAATCCTGTGCCGAAGCCGTCAGGCCAGCCAGCGCCAGCAAAATGGAGAAAATCATCAAACGAATTGAAAGTTTGTTCATAATTTGTACCGTTCCTTTCGAGTTTGTCTGTGGTCAAGAAGTTAAGTTTCGATCACGTGAGTGGTTGCCGGTCGCAGAAGGTTTCACTTCGGCCAGAATTTTTCCCCCTGAGAAAATAACCGGCTGGCGGGCGCTATGCTGAGCGGCTATAATCCTCTTCGCTCAGCCGTCGAGCTGAACGGTTCAAGTGGTCAGGTCAGTTGCCGAAGCAGGCAAAAATCAGGTGGGTAAAATTTGCGGGTATGGCGTCAACCGTATCGTCGTCGTTCGATCTTCGTAAACTGAGGTTCGTAGACGGGGATCGTTCAACCGAAAAGGGCGTAGAAAAACATGGCAATTGAAAAAAGTAACGAAAAGATGAAAGCCGTAGAAGCGGCTTTGGCAAATCTGGAAAAGCAGTTTGGCAAAGGCACAGTGATGAGGCTGGGCGATCAGGGCACCGAAGATATTCCAGTCATTTCCACTTCCAGCATCGGAATTGACGCTGCATTGGGTGTAGGCGGGGTGCCGTGTGGAAGAATCATTGAAGTTTTCGGCCCGGAAAGCTCCGGTAAAACCACATTGGCGCTGCACATTGTTGCCGAAGCGCAAAAAGCTGGCGGTATTGCGGCTTATGTTGACGCTGAACACGCGCTGGATGCGATTTACGCGCAAAAGCTGGGCGTGGACATCAATAACCTGTTTGTTTCTCAACCGGATTCAGGCGAACAGGCGCTGGAAATCACTGAATCACTGGTGCGGTCAAACGCCGTTGATGTGCTGGTGGTTGACTCGGTGGCCGCGCTGACGCCGCGTGCGGAACTGGAAGGCGAAATGGGAGACAGCCTGCCGGGATTGCAAGCTCGTTTGATGTCACAAGCACTTCGCAAACTGACCGCTGTCGTCAATAAATCAAACACCTGCCTGATCTTCATCAATCAAATCCGCGAAAAAATCGGCGTTATGTTCGGCAGCCCGGAAACGACGACCGGCGGACGCGCACTGAAGTTTTACTCTTCAGCGCGCATTGATATTCGACGCATCGCCCAGATCAAAGACGGCGATTCGATCATTGGCAATCGCACCAAAGTCAAAATCGTCAAAAACAAAGTCGCTCCGCCGTTCCGCGAAGCCGAGTTCGACATTATGTACGGCGAAGGCATTTCGAAATACGGCGAACTGGTAGACATCGGCGTTGAAAACAAAGTCGTCGAAAAAGCTGGCGCCTGGTTTTCTTACAAAGGCGAACGGCTTGGGCAAGGCCGCGAAAACGCCAAGAACACTTTGAAAGAAAACAAAGACCTGTGCGCCAGAGTTGAAGCCGAAGTTCGAGCCGCGCTTGGCATTGGCAAACTGGTTCCAGCGGCTCCGATTGCAGATGCTGCTCCTGAAAAGCCCGCCAGCAAACGCGCTGCAAAATCAGAGGAGTAAAACTAAAAGAGGGATTGAGGAACTGAGCGATTGAGGGATAGAAAGACTGTCGAAAGAAGTCATTTATTCCCTCAATCGCTCTTTCTCTCAATCCCTCTTTCTTTTTGAGAACATATGGCAAAACGACTGACACAAATGGTTGATTGCGCTGGTTGAGCGTCGAAGCTCTCGCCGAGCACACTTGCCCAGGTTCTGGGCAGCTTACCGCGCCAACCGCATAATCCGAATCTTCTAGTTGGCTTCGATACCGCCGACGATGCCGCAGTGTATAAACTGCGCGATGATTTGGCAGTCGTTCAGACTCTGGATTTTTTCACACCGATTGTGGATGACCCGTTTGATTACGGACGCATTGCCGCGCTGAATTCCATCAACGACGTTTGGGCAATGGGCGGAACGCCGATCACGGCAATGGCCATCACCTGCTTCCCGAAAAAAGGCGTGGATTTTGAAATCCTGGGTGAAATCATGCGCGGAGGTTTGTCCGTCCTGACTGAAAACGGCGTGATGCTGGTCGGCGGCCACAGCGTCCAAAGCAATGAAATCATGTTTGGCTATTCCGTAACGGGTTTGATTCATCCCGACGAAGTCGCCGCGAATGCCGGAGCAAAACCCGGCGACGTGCTGATCTTGACCAAGCCCATCGGCACCGGAGTCATTTCCACCGGAATCAAATTCGGCAAAGTTGGGTCGGATATTGCCGAAGCTTCCATTTCCGTAATGCTTACGCCTGGTCGCAAAGCCGCCGAAGCCATGCGCGAATTCGGCGTTCGTGGGGCCACAGACATTACAGGCTTCGGCTTGATGGGACACACTTGGGAAGTTGCCAAAGGTAGCGGTGTAACGATTGAAATCAATGCTCGGCAAATTCCATTGATTGACGGAGCCTACGAAATGGCTCGGCGAAAAATGCTGACGCAAGGCGATAAAACCAACCGTGAATACGTTGGCGACGACGTTCTGATTGACACTGACATCACCAAAGAAATGGCAAGCCTGCTGTTCGACCCGCAAACCGCTGGAGGCATGCTGATTTCCATCGCCACTGACAAAGCCGACGCGCTGCTGGCTCGATTGCGCGAAACGTATGCCGATGCCGCGATCATTGGACGCGTGACTGAAAAGGGAGCGCGATCTTTGGTTGTTATTTGATTGCAAAAATATGGAGGGCAGTGATGTGTAAGCATATAGTCGCAACGAAGCTATTTTTGTTAGTTGCTGTGTTCTCTTTTTTTGACTTTTCTGCCGTTCCGACTATTGCCCAGCAAGAACCAAGTTCAACAGACAACCTTTATGTCAAAGCTCTGAACGCTTACCTTGATGAAGCGAAACGTAAATATGCTGCTATGACCATTCGTGATTATGACAACCTGCTCGTTTTAAGAAATGATGAAATTACGGAGTCTATGCCAGCCACGATTGGGACACATCGTATTACGTACAAAACCAACGAAGAATTGAAGGCAGAGTTTGGAAGAACACGCTCGAAAATTCCGATTACGATAATCCAGTCAATGAAGAATGAAGGAAACAGGCTTGTCATTCATATGAATGAATACTGGTTTTCGGCTTCGCGGAAAAAGTATCTGCACGCGCTTGAAGGCGGATGTAAGGTTGAGTTCATGTTTGATTGTTCAAAAAAGCAGTTTGTCATTGAAAAAGTAAGCCTTTGGGGAGTCTGATGCTCTTGGATATCTTGCCCACGGATTCTTGAAGAATTGGTCGTTGAACAGATGGAGGTCACTGCAATGAAGTTTCGCATCCCGTTTCTGCTTGTTCTGCTTTTCGTTCCCGGTTTAGCACAAAAACAATCCACCAAAGACAACTGGCCTTCGTTCCGAGGGCAAAATGCTGCAGGAATCGCTGACAACCAAAATCTGCCCGAAGCCTGGGATGGCGAAAAGGGAACGGCGATCAAGTGGAAAGCTCGCATTCCCGGCTTAGCGCATTCCAGCCCGGTGGTTTGGGAAGACAAGGTGTTTGTCACTTCAGCTATCAGCAGCAAAGACAAGGCGACGTTCAAGCCGGGCTTGTACGGTGCGGGAGATGCTTCGGACGACAAGTCCGTTCATCAATGGAAAGTGTTCTGCCTGGACAAAAAGACTGGCAAGACCGTTTGGGACAAAGTCGCCTATGAAGGCGTGCCGCTGGAAAAACGCCACATCAAATCTACGTATGCCAGTTCTTCGCCCGCAACCGATGGACGGTATGTCGTCGCGTTTTTTGGCTCGCAAGGGTTGTATGCCTTCGATATGAAAGGCAAACAGGTCTGGAAAAAAGACCTGGGGCGATTGGATGTCGGCGCGTACGATTTGCCGGAATACGAATGGGGAACTGCCAGTTCGCCCATCATTTACAAAGACCTGGTCATCGTTCAGTGCGACACTTCGAAAGAAGATTTTCTGATGGCCGTGAACATCAAAACAGGTGAAACCGTTTGGAAGACCGACCGCACCGAATTGCCTTCTTGGGCGACGCCGACGGTTTTTCAAGGCAAAGCCCGCACGGAACTGATCACCAACGCGCCGAAGTTTATTCGCGGCAACGATCCTGAAACTGGCAAAGAACTTTGGAAGCTCGGCGATAGTTCCAACATCACCGCGCCGACGCCAATCTTTTCCGGAGAATTCATTGTTGTTGCCAGCGGACGCCGCCCTACTGCGCCTGTATACGTCATTCGCGCCGGAGCCAGCGGCGACATCACTTTGCCGAAAGACAAAACCTCCAGCCAGCAAATTGCCTGGAGCCGACAGAAAACCGGTTCATATATGCCGACGCCGTTGATTTATCAGGGATTGCTGTACGTGCTGAAAAACGAAGGCATCTTTACCTGCTTCGATCTGGCGACGGGAGAAGAAAAGTATCAATCCCGGATTCCCCATCCAGGCAGCGGCTTCAGCGGTTCGCCTGTGGCTTCGGACGGAAAGATTTATCTACCCAGCGAAGACGGCGACATTTTCATCGTCAAAGCCGGAGACAAGTTTGAACTGCTCGGCAAAAACAGTATCGGCCAATTGTTGATGGCGACGCCTGCAATTTCCGGCGGGATGATGTTTGTGCGCGGAGAAAAAGACCTGTTTGCGATTGGGCGTTAGTGGAAAATGAATAGACAGGATTTACTAGGTTCAACAGGGTAAAATCAATCCTGAGGAATCCTGAAAATCCTGTCTATTTTTCAAAGGGGAAAAAATGCCGATTGCTCAAACGACGAAGACTCAAGTTTCCATCGAAACTTCACGACTGATCGAACTGTTCAAACAGGTTCGTCAGCAAACGATGCAAATCGTCGCGCCGCTGGAAATCGAAGATTACGTCGTCCAGACCGCTGAGTTTATGTCTCCGCCGCGCTGGCACATTGGCCACACAAGCTGGTTTTTCGAAACGCTGATGCAAACCTATCAGCCGGGCTATAAGGTGTTCGACGAAGACTATCTGTTTTACTTCAACTCCTATTACGAAGGCTTCGGTAAACGCATTGAGCGCGCAAAGCGCGGGACTAAGTCGCGGCCTACGGTCAAAGACACGGTTCAGTATCGTCAGCATGTTGACGCCCAAATGCTGAAGTTTCTGGAACAGATTGACGGGCGCGAAGATGCGGCGGAGTTGCTGAAGCTGGTGCGGCTGGGTTTGGAGCACGAAATTCAGCATCAGGAATTGTTGGTGTATGACATCAAACATTTGCTCTGCGATTTGTACGAAGCTCCGCCTTTGGTTGCGCCAATTGCCACGGAACAAGTCAGCGGAATGGCCGAGATCGAAGGTGGATTGTTCCAGCTTGGTTACGCTGGCGATGATTTCGCCTGGGATAACGAAAAGCCGCAGCATACGGTTTTCCTGCAAGATTTTGCGATAGATCGTGCGCCAATCAGCGTTGGCGAATATCTGGAGTTTATCGAAGCCGAAGCATATCAGGATTATCGCTGGTGGCTTTCGACGGCTTGGGAAGCCGTCAACCGTGAACAGTGGCAAGCGCCGTTGTATTGGGAACAGCATGATAATGAGTGGATGATCCGCGATTATCACGGTTTGCATCCAGCACGAACAAAAGCCAGCGAGCCAGTTACGCACGTCAGTTACTTCGAAGCCGCTGCCTTTGCCAAGTGGGCAGGGAAGCGATTGCCCACGGAAGCCGAATGGGAAAAAGCCGCTTGCTTCGATCCGGCGACGAAAACCAAACGAAACTTTCCCTGGGGCGACTCTGCGCCAGAAGCTCAGTACGCTAACTTATCAGACAATCAGTTGTGGGGAGTCGCGCCGATTGGAGCGTATCCAAAAGGCAAAAGCTTTTACGGCTGCCACCAGATGATTGGTGATGTTTGGGAATGGACGAATTCGGATTACGTGCCGTATCCGGGGTTCAAAACTGAGTTCAACGAATACAACGACAAATGGTTTGTTGGCCAGAAAGTCCTGCGTGGAGGTTCTTTTGCCACGCTGCGCATTCACATCCGCACGACTTATCGCAATTTTTTCAATCCGCCGGAGCGCTGGATGGTGTCTGGCTTTCGTTGTGCGAAAACCTTGTAAATTGCTCTCTTTATGAGAATTGGAATTGTTACTCCATCTCTGCCCAATTCACTTCAGGGGAATGGACGGACGGCGCTGCGGTGGGCAAAAATCTTCCGTCAGCTTGGACATCGCGTCATCATTGCGGAAAGCTACGACAATCAACCGTTTGATCTATTGATCGCGCTGCACGCTAAACACAGTTACGATTCAATCAATCGTTTTCATCGGCTGCATCCACACCGAGCCTTGATTGTCACCTTGACCGGAACTGATTTGTATCGCGACCTTCGCCGCAGCCGTCAGGCGCAAATGTCGTTGGAAATGGCGACGCGATTGATTGTGTTGCAGCCCAAAGCGCTGGATGACCTTCCATCGCGATTTCATCACAAAACACGCGTCATTCATCAATCGGCGCAGCCGGTTTCTAGCCCCAGCCCTCAATCTACAAGCTCACATTTTCAGGTTTGTGTGATCGGACATTTGCGAGGCGTCAAAGATCCGTTTCGCGCGGCAATGGCTTCGCGGTTGCTGCCGAAAACCTCACGCATACGGGTGGTCCAGGTTGGCAAAGCAATGGGCGAGCGCATTGCCGTTTCTGCCAGGCGTGAGATGCATTTGAATCCGCGTTACCATTGGCTAGGAGAAAAGTCACCGAAACAAGCAATGGAAATTCTGCGCAGCAGCCAGGTTTGCGTCAACTCTTCGCGGATGGAAGGCGGAGCCAACGCTGTTTCAGAAGCCATCGCCGCCGGAGTTTCAGTCATCGCCTCGCGCGTGCCCGGTAATGTAGGATTGCTGGGCGAAAATTATCCTGGGTATTTTGAACCCGGCGATACCCAGGAATTGGCCAGGCTTTTATATCGAGCTGAAACGGACGAAGAGTTTCTGGCACAGCTAAAACTTTCTGGCCAAAATCTGATGGGAAACTTTCAGCCGGAGCAGGAGCTAAACGAGTGGGCCAAGCTATTGGCAGAGCTTTTCGCAGTTTGAGCAACGTAAACCAATCATCAGGACGATTTATCTTTAAGTTATGCAGCAATTCTTTTTTCTTCACATTCCGAAAACGGCAGGCACATCGTTCACCACGTTTTTGTGCGATCACTTCAATACGGCTGAAACGCTTTTGGGCGGGTACTGGGAAACAATTCGTAAACAACCGATCAGCGAGCTTGGAAAATATCGTTTGATTACAGGCCATATCGGATACGAGCTGACCTTTCAGTTGACCAATCCCTTTGTCATTGCGATCTTCCGGCATCCGGTGGACCGGCTTTGTTCTGTGTACGAATACCTGAATCAGGTATTCGACAATGATCCGAACCTGGGCGATCCGGACCCGGACATCAACGCATTTATTCAGCTTTGGAAAATTGCCGTCAGGCGTCCTTTTGCGGAGTTCCTGGATAGCACCGAAGCGCCTGTCCTGGCGGCATTGCTCAGAAATCCACAGTCGCGACAGTTGGCGCAATCAACGCCGTATTTGCTCAGCGACCTGTCGGACGAGCAAATCTTTCAACTGGCCGAACCGCGCCTGAAAAAAATTGATGTTGTCGGCACTGTAGAAAATTTTGCGGATGTTGTGGCAGTGACTTGCAAAAAAGCTGGCTGGCAGTTGCCAGCGGACCTCACCCGCTTCAATCAAAACATTACTGAAAAACGCGCGGTGCGCGATACGCTGGACCCATCGTTGCGCAAAAAGATAGAGCAGACGGCTGCCGTCGACATGGAGCTTTACCAACTCGCTAAAAATCGCCTTTTGAAGGATTTAGGGTAACGAAAACATAAGCGCTCAGTCAGTCTCATCAGAAAAAGACTGGCCTTTTCTTCCCCACAAGTCTTAGGAGTTATAAGCCCCGATTAGTTCCAGGGTAACCGTTCAGTCGGTGAGTTCAGCTTTTAAATTGAGAAATAAAAGCAAGCCTATGAAAAAGAAATTTGAGTTTGAGTATGATGACGCTTCAGCTAAGGGAGAGCTATCTTTTGAGTATGCTGCTGAAGGCGAAGAAAAATTATCTGTCAGTTTGGAGAATGGAGTCCCAGTTGTTTATGCCAATCAAGAAGCCTTCTTATTCCTAGCTAGAACTTGTGCGAAAATTGCACTAGGTGAGTACTCTTCAGGTTTTCACATCCATCTCACTACGGACCTTGATGCAGAGCAAGCTGAAGCAATTCGCTTAGTCCTGGACCTAGAATCTCCATCGCTGGGCGACCAGGCGCGATTATAGGTGAACGCTTAGTTCTAGGTGGTCCTGCTGAAATAATTTGACCTCATCGGGCCGCAGAATTACACACACCTCAGGGTGTTGTTCCTTGAAGACGGCGAGCATCGGCTCCCCACCACGATAAAGGCAGAAATCTTCTACCTCTACTTTGTTCTCTGCGTGTTTATGTGTCTTGGCCTTTGCGTTTAAAAGCCGATTCCGTTTTAGGACCTCAAGCGATTCCAGGGTGAGCATCCAGAGAGGAATCTGTTCATTCTCTTTCCAAACACAACCGGATGGCCTGCCGCGTTTGGCTGGGGAGAGTTCATAAGGTTGTAGCAACTGTTTGATTTGCGAAAAACGGTCCTGTGCAGCTCGTGCGTCGTCGAATCCATAAACGGAAAGGGTAAATTCAGTGGCACCTTCGCGAAGACACCAATTTACGATGCGCCAGAATAATGCGGAACCGACCGTCAGCGACGCTGGAAAAGTGACGTAGACCATCTGGGCCATTATATCTTTCCGCTAACGCTGACTGAACGCTCACGCGAAGACTTTTCACCGACCGATAACCGTTTCAGCCTTTTATTCTCTTGTGTTCGGATTCGGGATAAAATCTTCCCGGATTCGGACAGGGCCGTTCTCCGAAGCCCTCTCCTACTTCTCCTAACCACAACAATCACAGTATTTATTCCAAATCAGTGACAGGCACGAAAATTGGGTTAAGGATTCGCCAGTTTTGTGGTTTTGCCGAAAATTTGCAGATCAGGAGATCAAGATGGAAACCTTGCTTCAGGATGTTCGATTCGGATTTCGCCGACTGATCAAAAGCCCAGCTTTTTCCATTGTGGCTATCCTTTCCCTGGCTTTGGGGATTGGAGCGAACACGGCAATTTTCAGTTTGGTCAACATGATCCTGTTTCGCCCTTTGCCTGTGGCGAATGCCGAAGAAGTGTTGACGGTTTCGGCCATCGGAAAAGAAGGAGATATGGCCGCGCACTCCTATCTGAACTATGTTGATCTGCGTGACCGCAACGACATTATGTCCGGACTGCTGGCGTACCGATTCGCGCCAATGAGTCTGAGCCGGAACGGGAATAACGAAAAAGTTTGGGGCTATCTGGTTTCGGGAAATTACTTTGACGTTTTGGGAGTAAAGCCAATCCTTGGCCGTGGCTTTTCGCCAGAAGAAGACAAAACCCGCCTTTCTCATCCTGTAGCCATTATTGGCCATTCGTTGTGGCAAAAACGTTTTGGCGGCGATTCGTCCGTTGTCGGCAGCGAAATTTTGATCAATGGCAAAAACTTCAAAGTGATTGGCGTTGCGCCCGCGGGATTCAAAGGCACGGAAGTCGTGTATTCGCCTGAAGTTTTCGTACCGTTTGCGATGCAAAAATGGATCGAACCGGAAAGCGATTACCTGGACAACCGCGGCAACCAGAATCTCTTTATCGTTGGCCGGCTAAAGTCTGGTGTGACATCAACCCAGGCAGAAGCTGCGCTGAATATCTTGGCCACGCAACTTGGCAAAGAGCATCCGAATGAAAACGAAGGCTTCAAGATTCAGGTCATTCCGCCGGGCTTCATCATGCCGCAAATCCGAAATGCCATGCTGGGTGTATCGGCCGCTTTGATGGGGTTGGTCGCGCTGGTGTTGTTGATCGCCTGCACCAATCTGGCCAATCTATTGTTGGCCCGCGCCACGGAACGCAGCAAGGAAATCGCGATTCGTTTATCTATTGGAGCCAGCCGCGCGCGCATCATTCGCCAGCTTTTGACCGAAAGTGTGATGCTGGCTGTTGCGGGGGGATTGGCAGGAATTCTGCTGGCCGGATGGATCATTGATCTGGTGATGGGCCTGAAACCTCCGGGAGACATTCCAATT
>CAZXHW010000169.1:0-11514 GCA_964639915.1 uncultured Heliomicrobium sp. | reverse complement strand
GCGCCTTTCAATGGAAGTTTGGCGCGCGTTTTTTGGGCGTTGTTGGATTTTGACGCAGATGGGCCTTTCAGCGAGAGTTTGACGCGTTCTTTTTTAACGTCTTTGGACGGGCGATTCAGAACAATCTCTTTCTTTTTGATTGGCTTCTTGACGGTCGCCGCAGCCTCTTCCAGCGAATGTTTGGCGCGTTCTGTTCCGGCATCCTTGTAGGGGCGATCCAGAACAATGCCTTCGGGATACGTGACGTTTTCCAAAAACAATCCCGATGGCGGAGCCGTCACTCGCGCAGGGTCGAGCGTGGATTTTGCCAGCAACTTCACCTGAGTCCTGGCCTGATTTTTTGCCGGGGGCGTTTCAATCAAGCTGCCGAAATCTTCCACGCTGACGTTGCCGCGCCCGACTTCGACCAAACTTCCCAGCAGACGTCGCACCATCTTCCACAAAAAATGCGACGCCGAAATGCGAAAGATAATCAGGTGATCTTCGACCACGAATTCGGCTTCATTGACGACAACGATGGTGGATTCGTCCAGGCGGCGCACGTCGCGTTCGCTGAAGGCCGAAAAATCGTGATAGCCCACGATCAATTCCGCAGCGTCGGCCATTGCCCGAACATTCAGGCGGTCTTTCACCCACCAGACGAACTTTTTGTTGAACGCCGTTCGTCTCGTCGAAATCTGGTAAATGTAACTGCGCGACTTGGCGTCGTGCCGGGCGTGAAATTCCGGGCGCACATCTTCGACAGCCAGCACGTTGATGTCAGGGGGCAACCGGTCGTTCAATCCAAAGATGATTTCCTGTGCTTTCAGATTTGAAATCCTGTCGCGGATTTCCGCCGAGCTGGATCCCCAGCGAGGAAATTTGATGCTGGCGACTTGCGCGATGGCGTGGACTCCAGCGTCTG
Organism: uncultured Heliomicrobium sp.; assembly: GCA_964639915.1. Classification (GTDB taxonomy): domain Bacteria; phylum Acidobacteriota; class Blastocatellia; order RBC074; family RBC074; genus RBC074. Next base: position 10,610 of record CAZXHW010000169.1, on the reverse strand, counting down.
TGCGTCCGGAACCACCAATATCTACCGGACGGCCAAAGAAATCTTCGGCTGCCGTCCACAGTTCACCGGCAATCGTTTGCGCGTTGGCCTGTTGCTGCCAGCCACTATAACGCGTGCCGTCGTATTCAAGAGTTAGTTTTAGTATTCGCATTTATGTTGTGATGATTACAATTTCGCCGGGCTGAATTTGATCCAACGCGACAAGCGCCTGTGAAACCAGCGGCTTGAGGTCAGAATACTTATTTGTTTTTGCGCGCAAGATAAGCACGGCAATTCCAAACGCGGTCAGGTTCTGTTGGCTGGGGATACTTTTATCAACTGTCACCAGAACATCAAAGCGGCCTGATGCGGACTTCAACAAAGCGCCATTCTTCATCCCTTTCAACCCGGCTTGTTCAATCGTAGAAACTTCGTGGGATGACAAATCGCGCCTCAATCTCCGCGGCGTGCATTCGTCAAGCAGCAACTTCATATTCGCCTATCACTTTTTCTCGCATCATTTCCAAGAGTGCTAATGCTTGCTCACGTTCGACCGTTGGAAAATCATCAAGAAAAACTTCCAATCCCTCACCGCCTTCCAAATAGTCAAAAAAATTCTGAATCGGAACGCGTGTTCCGAAAAAAACTGGTGTCCCACCCATCTTTTCAGGATCAACTTCGATCAATTGTTCAGGCTTCATTTCTTTACCTCCCCCGACAAGGATACACCAAGCTTACACATCCCACCCATCAACCTTCGACCCTTTGGGTTGAGGCTTAATCATCGGAGCTTCGTCGCGGTCGCGCTGAATCTTTTTCGATTCGCTGAAGTATTTTTGCCATTCGGCGGGCGCGTCAATCGTTTCGCCTCCGTGTTTAGTGGTTCGTTCACGAACCGCGCACAGTACAGGAGTATTGACCGCAACACCACTGACGATGACCTGGCCCTTGGTCAGCGCGGGCAATTCATCCAGCAAACGGCGGCCTGCGCCTTCCACCGACGAAGCGATAGTTTGCTGATCTATGGGGTTGACGATGCGCATAATGAACTGGGTCATGCATTGCGAAAGCACGTCCTGATCCAGCTTGCCGGATCGCTGCGTGATCAACCCAATGCCGACGCCGAACTTGCGGCCTTCGGAAAGAATGGTTTTCAGAATGTTGGTCGAAACCACTTGCTGACCGGCGGGCGCGTAACGGTGCGATTCTTCCAGCAAAACAAACACCGGATACGGCAGCGATTCATCGCCCGCACTGGCGTTGCCGCGCACCGTCGCCATCCGCGCTTTGTTGGTTCGCCGCAACAAGGTGCCGACAATCACCTGTTGCTCGTTTTCGTCAATTTCGGAAAGCTGCAAGACGGTGCATTGGCCGGGTTTGAACAAATCCTGGAGTGAGATGTGTTCGTGGTCGGAAAAGACAGAGCTTTGTTCAAACCGGCGGCGCAACCGCCATTCCAGCGCGTCAATCGTGCTGCTGTTGCCTCCACCTTTACCTTTTTCGTCTTCGTAACGCTGCTGCAAAACTTCGTCTAGCAGGTCGCGAAAGCCCCAGGTGCCGCGTTCACCGTGGCGGTTGATAACCGCGCGATAGGCCGGAGTCAGAATGGATTTCATCTTCTCCGTCATTTCCGGCAACAGGTACACGATGTCCGCTTCGGTCAAACTGGAAAGACGGACTTTGATTTTGTTCGGCGTAAAGATTTTGACTTCTGGGGTGTAGCCGCCTTCACTGAACCCCGGAAGCGAATGCATGCCTTGCATCGTGTGGTATTCGCCGTGTGGATCAACGATCAATACTGCCGCTCGGTTGTGCGGACGCAGCAATTCTTCGATCAGCACGCCAGCCAAATAGCTTTTGCCGGAACCGGTCGAAGCCAGCACGGCAAGATGCGTTGAGACCACATCTTTAACGGAAAGCACCACGGGCACGTCATCTTTTTTGCGAGTCAACAGCCAGCCGATGTGCGCTCCGCCCGCTTGGCCTTTTTGTTTGGGCGACAGCATTTTGGCCAACATCTCATTCGACGTCAGAAACACTTGCTGCCCCGGCGTAGGCGGAATTCTTGGGTTGATGAAATCGCCGATGGTTTCGTGAAAATAGCCGATGGTTTCCACCGTGATTTCGTAAATTTCCAGGGCTTCCGCATCCAGGCCGATCAAGCTGGCGACAAGCGCAGGTGGAGTATTTGGATCGGACAAAAAACTGTCTGGCAGATTTCGCACCAAACAGCGTTCAGCGATCGTGCCGACGATTTTCAGTTCATGTTCGCCGTCGCTGGCGGAGTAATAAACGAATTCGCCGACGCGCGATTGAATGTTGTCGGTGGTGATAAACGTGAATTCGTGTGGGTTTTCGCCCGGGCCTTTGACGGTGCCAATCAAGGTTTCTTGCATAAAATTATTCCGAGTGTTGCAGGTTTTCTTTATCGAACTGCCATAGTAAACAACTCTTCGTTCTTCTGCTATTATCCGCGCGCTTGATTATTGAATCGGCAAAGAATTCCCCAGCCGACAGCCGCCTCAGCTTGGCGTCACTATTTTTGAGGTAACGATTATGCAAAACAGGTTTCACCATCACCCGACTTTCAGCCTCCCCCGAAGAATTCTTTTTTTACTGCTGATCGCTACTTTTGCGGTGACTGCCCTGGCCCAAAGCGGCGACCGAGATGCGCGTACAGCGCTCTGGGACAGTTACAAACTTGCCGAAGGGAAATTCGTCCGCTTCGTTGATCGCGATAAAGGGTTTTCGTTTTGGCATCCCGCAGACTGGAAAGAAAGCGCGTCCGAACGAGGACATCGGTATTTCAGGCCTGCGCCAGAAGGCGTCAACCTGTTTGTGCTGACAGACGACATTCCGGAAGGGTACGGCATTGCCAATTACGCCAGCGCATTTATGCAAGGCATACGCGATCAACCGATCCATCATGATTCCGTAACGGTTCGGCGCGTGATAGCAGGTGGCCTGGAATGGCGCGAGCTTTCGTACGATTTGGAACCTCCCGGCGGAGGAATCGCTCATCAGACCGTATGGATGACTGCTGCGGGCCCGCGTGTTTATGGTTTTGTCCTGACGGCGGCCCAGGATGAACTTGAACTATACGAACCGATTCTGAAACGTGTGGTCATGACCGCACAGGTTGGCCTGGAAGGTTTCCGGCGGGAAGAGTTTGAAACGCTGCGCGCAAAATTTGCTGCTGAAACGCCGTCATTGGCTGCCAGTGAACTGACGGCTGCGTTTATTGCCGATGATTTGCGAATGGCTCGGCAAAATTTTGACGCGGCAGTGCCACGAGCGGGTGAGCTTTTCAGAAAATCGCCTGACACCGCATTTGATCTGTTGATAGATGCCGACCCGCAAGTTCGCGCAGCAGCCATTACGGCGCTGGGTAAAACGCGCCAGGACGCATTGGGAACCGACGCGTTTATTTGGGCGCTTTCGGATTCTGATGCGTTGGCCAGCGCAACAGCGGCGACGAATTTGGCGGTTCGTGGAGCCACGGGCCTGGCGGCGTTCAAAAGCAAACTATCTGCGCCGCGCGCGCTGACTCCGGCAGCAATCGTTCGTGCGGCAATCGCCTTTGGACCACAAGTTTCTCGCGAGCTGATCGCTGAAATGCTTGCCGAAAACAGCGCCAACTTGCATCTGGCGGCATTGCAACTGGCGCTTAGTCAGGAACGCTTTGACGCGCCGCTTCCATACGCCAAGCTGTTCAATTCACATCAGACCGGAGTTCTGCACGCTACGGTCGCGGTTTCGCAGCGTTATCGCAAAAGCCAGGCCATCACAGATTTATCGCCGGAACTGGTCAAAATGCTGCGCGGCGATGCGGAAGTTTGGGCTGCGCGTACGCTGGGAGAAATCGCGCCGGTTTCTGTCGCCGCCGAACTGGAAAAACGAATTGCCGAAATTGACGCTCGCCTGACTGCGCTGGGCAAAACCGGCGCATCCACATCCGGCAAAACGCAGAAAAGCGGCCAATCGGCCAAAGCGGATTCAAACGATAAACAAACCGATCCATTTTCGCTGGGCACGTTGGTTGATTTGAAAACCAAGCCCGAAGATGTGCGGCTGGCTGTGGCTCGCGGCCAGTTGGATTTGGCTGTCCGCAAAATCAAGTTCCGTGAATGCCGGAATTCCACTTTAGACAAGACTGTTTGCCTGGCTTTGCTCGGCGACATCAAAAACGATCAGAACGACTTGGGCGAGTGGGCGAACGAAACATCCGCGATCAGCGACGCGAAACAACTAATTTCAACATTCGACGCTACGCGGTTTGCCAACGCGCCGACAACCGGCGAAACGCTGTTTCCGAAAAACACCATCAGTTACGTCATGTCGCCGAATTTCGCGGCGACAATGGAAAAACTTGATGCGGCGCTGTCGGGCGTGCAAATGGCAACGGTGCGCGACCAGATGACCCTGGCATTGATTTTGAAAATGCTGAAAACGACGCTGGCGGACAAAACCGGCGCCAGCCAGACGGGCGACAGCAGCAAAGCGACCGGAATTGATCTACAAGCGCCAATGTCATTGGCAACCTGGCCAGGATCGGCAGGCAAAGATGTTCCGCTGAATAGCGCAATCGTTTTGCGCGTCAACGACCGGGCAAGATTCGAACGGTCGCTGATGACGTTTCAAAACGAGATTGGCGATCTGAATGCTTTTTCGACTGCCGCGGCGGCTCTATCGCGTTTCGCAGGATTGTTACCTGCGGCTGTGCCTGTGGTAATGGCGGCTGCGACTTCAGAAAGAAATCGTGGCGATTTGGCCAAAACATTTGGGAACCCCTCGTCCTCTAAACCGGCTGCGCCATCCTTAAAACCGTTTACGCTGGTTAGCCGGGAAACGCTTGGCGGTGTGCCGATCACCGTTTTCGATAAACAAACCATCACAGATTCCGGCGTGGTCAACCGCGAACTGGTTTTCCTGGCATTTCTGGGCGAAACGGCAATTGTCTCTTCCTCTCGCGCAGCCATCATTGACGCGCTGACAACCGCGCAAACCGGCCAAGCCTCCATTGCGCAAAGCGAAGGATTCGCCAAAGTTCGCAAGGAGAAAGGCGAAATCGTATTTTTCAGCGATTTGCCGGCTTTGCTGGAATCCGCCTTCAGCACCGTCCATGTGGATGACGAATCCATAAAACCTATCCTGAAGCTTTTTGGTGCGGAAAGCGGCGCGCTAAACATCACACCAAATTCCTGGCAAACCACATTCAACATTGGCTTGGCCGAAAACGAATTCACCGCGAGCTTTCAACCCTTCAAGGTTGAGTCGCTTATGGCACCACGCGACTTGTTGCCGCAATCCACTGTTCTTTATGCAGGAGCGATGGTAGAGCCACCCAAAATGCTGAGCGTCCTGAAAAAGCTAGGAGCAACTTCCAGTTCTGTAACTGGAACATCAGCCAACGATAGTGCCAAACACGACAAGCTGGTCGAAGATGCCATTGAAAAACAGCTTATTCCCCAAATGAAGGGAGAAATCGGCGTAGCAATTGTCAGCTTCAAGCCGCTTTTTGAATCCAACGAATTGCCTGCGATGCTTTTTGCCGCCCGATTGAAATCAGGCGCTTTGGCAACAGAGCTTCGTTCGGAAAAATTCTTCCCCGGTTTCAAACGGGTGGCCAATGCCACTGCGCTGGGTTCAGTGATTGTCGGGCTTGGCGAAAACAATTCTGCGCCTTTTGCCGCCGTTACAAGCGATTACTTTTTGCTGGCCGATAGCGTTGAAACTCTGAAGCGGCTGGAAGCCAAAGAGAAGTTTTCTTCCTCGCGCGATTTCGTTCGGTCGGCGCAAAACATGCCCAACAGTCCGGCGCTGTTCGCAACGTACAACCTGGAATCCGCGTTTGATGAAACCAGCAAGATGATGGCCGATACGGAATCGCAACAAGCGCTGACTTTCCTGAGCGCGCTGGTTCACGCATTTCACAGCCAGCGCGCATTCGTCACGCTGGAAAAAGACGGTCAGACGCAATTTCTGAATGGTCACCTGTCAGTGGCGTTCGGCCGCGAAGGGCGTTTTGCGGTTGGCGAATTGGCCGGACGCTCCGCCGATTTCGATGTGGCAAACGCCCTGGTCCCCGCCAAGGGGTTGAGCGTCATTGAATCGCCGCGTGTCGAAGCCATGACCTTGCGCGTCACAGCCAAACGTCCCGGCATCGCATCGCGAGTTGGCGACGACCTAAGCAAATTCCCTTTTCAGAAAATTGAAGCGAGCAACGATTCCAGCATCGTTGTCTCCACGGCAGCCCGGCGCATTCCGGAAGACTCCACAGTGCAGTTGCCGGTTTCAAGCGCGGAATTCGCGCAATATCTGGCCGCGACGCCGCAGATCAATTCCAAGGCGCCGCAAATTATTGCGCTGGGCAAACAGATTGCAGGCGAAGACAAAGACGGACGCAGCGTGGCGCGCAAGATCGGAGAATGGACTCACCAAAACCTGAAATGGAAAAAAGTCCAAAGCGATGCTGTCGAAACCCTGGCTTCGCGCGAAGCCGACTGCCTGGAACATTCGGAGCTTTACGTCGCACTGGCTCGTTCACTGGGTTTGCCCGCGCGCGTGGTTTCCGGCGCGGCGCTCAGCGGAGGTTCTTTCGGCGCGCACGCCTGGGTTGAAGTGTATCTGGGTAAATGGGTGGAGATTGATCCGACCTGGGGATTGATGGATCACGTGGACGCGACGCATTTGCGATTCGATGGCGATGCGTTCACCAGCTACGCGATGCTGAACCAGATCGAACTCGAAGTAACCGCTGCACGCCGAACCATTGCCGCATATCAACGCGATCCGGTTCAGTTGGTGAAAGAATTCAGTTTGGATGCGTCAACACGCGGACTGGCGTTTGATTTGTCGCTGACCGTTGAACAGGCGCTTGGCGCGGAAAAGTGGAACAAGCTGGACGACAAACAGCGCGCGGCTGTGATCAAAGCTTTTGAAAGAACCGTTGCCGGAATGTGGGAAACCTGGAACGAGGACTTGCCGGAACCCGTTCGCGTGCTCCGCAACGAAGCCAAAGGCAGTCAACGAGCTTTGACCGTGTTGCGCGGCGAAGCGCTGTTCCGGATTACGCTGACACCGCGCGACGGCGCATGGTTCATCACCGAACACGAAAGCCTTGACGATGCGAACGCGGATTTCGCGGATGCGTTAACTGGCGCGCTTTCCCCTGAATCCAGGCGAGGCCGGGTTTATGAAGTTTCGCTGGACGGCGCGATGAAACACCTGGATCGAATCATTGCCGCCGAAGGCGAGAAACCGGAACTGTTGCTGCTGAAATCGCGCATTCTGCTTTCGCAACGGAATGAAGCATTCCTGAATGCAGCAACGAGTCAGGTCGAAGAAAAGGAAGAGAAAAAAGAAGAAACAAACGCGCAGCCGCTTCAGAAGCAATATGTCGAGCTGCTGAAACAGATTGCTTCGCGCTGGCCGAATTTTGCGCCAGGACAGTTGGCATTGGGACGCGAACTGGTTTCCAGTTTGGATGACGGCGTGCTTTCGGTGCTTAGCCAGGACACAGAAGGTGGCATTGTTGCGCTGAAAGCTTATTCACAGCTTGTTCCTGACGATCCGCGTGCCTGGCGGGAGTTGGCTCAAGCCTACGAGCACTTGGAAAAAGCTCCCGAAGCTGAAGCGGCGTACCGCACTGCCATTCGGCACGACGGCAGTTATCTGGATCACCATGCGGCGCTGGTCAATTTCCTGCTCAACCAGGAAGAACTTGAAAAGGCAAAGGCCGCGTTCGCCCAAATGTTGAAAGTCGCCACAGACGCTGACGAAGTGTTTGAATATCTGGATGACGAAGAAGGCTTTGACGCTGATTCCGCCAAAATCCGCGAAGAATTGCTGAAAGCTTTCCCTAAAGAAGTCGGGGAAAGCCAGGCTGCGTTGCGTTTGCTGGCCGATTTGCAGGAAGCCCAAAACAAAATTGCAGAGGCGATCAAATCAACGCAACGCGCCATTGCCATCGAAGCGACGACGGATGATTATGAATCGCTGTCGCGCCTTTATCGGCAACAGCGACGGTTTACGGAAGCGCTGGCTGCCGCCAACAATGTGCTGAAACTGGACGATTCGGCCATTTACATTCAGTTTGAGCGAGCCTGTTCCCTGGCCCAGATGGGACGAAAGCGCGAAGCCGTCGCCGCGTTGAAAGAAGCATTAGAATCCGATCCCAATCAATTATTTGACCTGAACGAACCGGACTTAAAACCGCTGGCGGCGATGCCGGAATTCAAAGCGCTTAAAGAAAAGACAAAAGAAGCCGTGAAGCCTGCGGAAGATGCTTCTGCCGAACCAGGCAAAGCGGCCAAACCCAAAACCGGCACCCCATAAAAACCCTGACTGGTTGCCTGTCGCGCAGAATTTGTTAGCATCTGGCGGCGCAAAAGATTGCGGCAACGAACAAACAAGATTTTTTGAGCAATGGCGAATTACGATCCCAAACACGGCACGGACGTTCTGACAGAAAACAAGCAGAAGCTGCAAAAGCCTCCGCTGTATAAAGTTTTGCTGCACAACGACAATTACACGACGATGGAATTTGTCGTTTTGGTGCTGATGGACGTGTTTCACCATTCGGAAAACGAAGCGATTCGTATCATGCTTCAGGTTCACAATCAGGGCATTGGAGTCGCTGGCGTTTACACATTTGAAATCGCCGAAACCAAAGCGGCAAAAGTGATTATGATGGCGCAGGAAAATGAATATCCATTGCTCTGCACGTTAGAGGAAGAATGAATCGCAATTGATAATGGATAATTGACAACGGACAGTTTTGCCCCTTTCTCAACTATTCAATTATCAACTATCAATTTTCAATTACCGAAATGATTACCAGAGAATTACAAGCTACGCTGCAACTGGCGGCCAATGAAGCAATCAAACGCCGTCACGAATTTCTGACGCTGGAACACCTGCTGTACGCGATGACGCACGATCAAACCGCGGCGGATGTGATCAACAACTGCGGCGGCGACGTCGAATTGTTGCGAAGCGACCTGAACGATTTTTTCAGGGAGACTATGACGCCGTTGCCACGGAACCTGGAATTGCGCCCAGAGCAAACAGCCGCGTTCGAGCGGGTAATTGATCGAGCAATGCATCAGGCGCAGTCTTCGGGACAGGACAAGATTGACGGCGGCAACATCCTGGCTTCGCTGTTTGATGAACATCATTCGCACGCCAAATTCCTGCTCGAAAAACAGAGCATCACCCGCCTGGACATTCTTGAATACATTTCTCATGGCATTTCGAAACTCGATGGCGAAGGCGAGGATCTTCCCTTTACGGGCGAAGATGATGATGAAGCGGAACCGCAACGTGTGCGCGATCCGCTGTCGGCGTTTACCACCAATCTGAATGCACGCGCCGCCGAAGGCAAAATTGATCCGCTGATTGGCCGTCAGACGGAGCTTGAAAGAACGATTCAGGTGCTTTGCCGTCGCCGAAAAAATAATCCGCTGTATCTGGGCGATCCCGGCGTGGGCAAAACCGCCATCGCCGAAGGGCTGGCGCTGAAAATTCATAAAGGCGAAGTTCCGGAAGTGCTGAAAGATGTGGAAATTTATTCGCTGGATATGGGTGCGCTGCTGGCTGGAACGCGCTACCGCGGCGAGTTTGAGCAACGCTTGAAAGCCGTCATTACCGCGCTGAAGAAAAAACCCGGCGTGATTCTGTTCATTGACGAAATCCACACCATTGTCGGCGCGGGAGCAGTTTCAGGTGGTTCGATGGATGCATCAAACATTCTGAAACCGGCGCTTGCCAGCGGCGAACTGCGCTGCATCGGTTCAACAACCTACAACGAATACAAAGCTTCGTTTGAACGCGACCGCGCCCTGGCCCGGCGCTTTCAGACGATTGAAATCTCCCAGCCAAGCATTGAAGACAGCTACAAAATCCTGCAAGGATTGCGGCCTTATTACGAAGAACACCACAGTGTGAAATACACAGACGCATCTTTGCGGGCCGCCGCGGAACTTTCGGCCAAACACATCAACGACCGTTACCTGCCAGACAAAGCGATTGACGTCGTTGACGAAGTTGGTGCGGCGACGAAGCTGAAACCGGCAGAAGAGCGCCCGGAAACCATCACTGAACACGAAGTCGAACTGGTCGTCGCCAAAATGGCGAAGATCCCGCCAAAGTCAGTTTCAAAATCAGATAAGGAACGGCTACAGGATTTGGACATCGAGTTGCGCATGGTGATTTTTGGCCAGAATCACGCCGTCAAACAGGTTGTTGACGCGATCAAACTTTCGCGTTCGGGCTTGGGAAATCCCGAAAAACCAATTGGCTCGTTCCTTTTCTCTGGCCCAACCGGCGTCGGCAAAACCGAACTGGCCAAACAACTGGCCAAGAGTCTGGGCGTCGAATTTTTGCGCTTCGATATGAGCGAGTACATGGAAAAACACACCGTGTCTCGGTTGATCGGCGCACCTCCGGGTTATGTGGGATTCGATCAAGGCGGCCTGCTGACCGATGCCGTTCGCAAAACTCCTTACGCGGTGGTGGTGCTGGACGAAATTGAAAAAGCTCATCCGGATTTGTTCAACATCCTGCTGCAAGTGATGGATCACGCGACATTGACCGACAACAACGGCAAGAAGGCTGACTTCCGCAACGTG
>CAZXHW010000168.1:0-11538 GCA_964639915.1 uncultured Heliomicrobium sp. | reverse complement strand
AGCAGTGAAACCCATGAACCCGGATTTTCTGCTTCAGCCCGGCGAGTTGCGAGCGCAGCTTGATGGCTGGGAATTGCTGCATGATTTCGAAGGCAAGCAAGCCACAGGGCGTCGAGCGGTAGCAGAAATTGTGGCAAGGCGAAAATAGCCCGCAGATGTGATACAAATTTCCCCGCAACAAATTCCCAAATAAACCTTCAGAAGGAGATTTTTGAAATGAACTTGAAACGTGCATTCGCAGTGTTGGCAGTTTTGTGTGTCTCAATCACGGCAGCTTTTGCCTGGCAGCAACAACGCGCCAGCCCGCACGAAACTGTGGAATCAACCATCGGCGGCAAAAAAGTCACCATCACTTACGGGCGGCCTTATCTGAAAGGTCGCAAAGCCGTCGGCGGTAGCTTGGTTCCTTACGGCCAGGTTTGGCGCACTGGCGCGGACGAAGCGACGATTCTGACCACGGAAGCCGATTTGATGATTGGCAGTTTGTCAGTTCCCAAAGGAAGCTATTCGCTGTTCACCTTGCCGACAGAAGCCGGTTGGAAGCTGATCGTTAACAAGACCGACAAACAATGGGGCGCTTTCAGCTACAAAGAAGCGGATGACCTTGGGCGAACGGATATGAAAGTCGGAAAAACTGCTTCACCCGTTGAACAATTCACGATCTCGCTGAAAGGCGGCGTGTTGAAAATGGAATGGGAAAACACAGCGGCTTCGGTTGATGTGAAGGTAAAGTAGGTTTGGTAAAAGTTACAAATTGGCAGACAGGCGAATTTCAATCGCTTGTCTGCCAATTTCTTTTTGCGCTATCGAATCAGATCGAAATCGCCGCCAAACACGCGCTCTAGTTTGCCTGTGCGCCAGTTGCGGATGCTGTCGCGAACCAGCGGCGAAGGTTGTTCGCGGTAACGGCGAACGATCACCAGTTTGGTGTCGCCAATTCGCTCAAACGATTCTCGCGCCAGCTTGGCCAGCTTGTCGTGCGCTTCGGTTGGTTCGTCCGGCGTGGCGGTGACGCGGACGCGAGCTTTGAAGCGATTGAAATTTCCTTCCTTGCGCGGCGTTTCCAGAATGTGGAACCCGGCTTCAGGCAGCAGCAATGAAAACGCCCCATACCCAGACACAGTAGCCAGCCAGCGCATGGGCTGGCGATCGTTGCCGGGAGTTTGTTCGATGACTTCCAGCTTCATTTTTCGTTTAGCCGCCCATTGCTCATACATGGCAACCAGCCGCCGGGCAAAATGGTCGTTTTCCGTCGGCTCTAGTCCGGGGTCACGCCCGCTTTCGACTTGCAAGAACGCATCGCGCGGACGATTGTCAGCCAGATCGTCGCAGGCGATTTCCAACAGATAAATTTGCTGTGCCAGCCGCTTGATCAGGTCGGCGGAAAACAGCTTACGTTTTTCCGGCTCGGAACCCAGAATACGCCGCAGCAGGGAATCGCCAGAACGCAAACCGACTTCGATGCGATCCATGTATTCGACCAGGCCCAGCACGCTAAAGCGCGAAGGGGAATTCCAGAATCCTTGGGCAGAGGTTTGCATCAACGCGGCATTCTTTTTTGCCTGCCAGTCTTCGGATTCGACTTCGTCCACCAGCCGCTCGAATGCGTCTCTCAGAAACTCGACTTCGATCCGGGTTCCGATGGCGTCAAGCGCCAACTCTTCCAGATTGCATTCGGCTTCGGCTTCTGCAAGTTGCGGGTCAGGCAAAGTTTGTTCGGGCGGGTTCGGATCAATGAACTCGACCTGGATTTCCTTGCCGTCACTGCGAACAAACAGGAACTGATCGCCGTCAGGAAGCTGATGATTGACGATGCTCATCGCCAATGGAGACAGCAGATACCGCTCAATCGCTCGCTTCAATGGCCGCGCGCCCAGATCAGGCGTGAAGCCTTTGTCGAGCAAAAACTCAATCGCCGATTCGTCCCATTCAACGGCCCAATCGCGGTTGCGCAGCCCTCGCCGGTGAACGACGTCCCGCAATTCTTTCTTCAGCAAATCGCGCATCACGCCGCGATTCAGCGGGCGGAAGACAACCACGCGATCCAGCCGGTTGACGAATTCGCGCCTGAACGTTTTTCCAATGGTCCGTTCAACCATCGCCAAGCTGAACCCTGCCGAATCCGCATTGAAGCCGACGCTCATTCCGTGCGGAATCGCCGCTCCCAGGTTGGAAGTCAAAATGATGATCGAATGGCGAAAATCTGCTGTGTAGCCTCTGCGGTCTGTCAGGCGTCCGTCATCGAACACCTGTAAAAACAAATCCCAAACGCTGACGTCGGCTTTTTCGAACTCATCCAGCAAGATGACCGAAAACGGCTGGCGGCGAATCTGGTTGACCAAGGCGGTTTGCCCGGCAATTTCTTCGATTTCACCGATAATGCGGCCATGACCGCTGCCAGCTTGCAGCTCGCTCATATCAATGCGAATCATTCGCTCTTCTGAGCCGAACAGAAACCGAGCCAGCGTTTTGGCGATTTCGGTTTTGCCGGTTCCAGTCGGACCAGCGAAGAGGAAAACGCCTTGCGGACGTTTCGGATCCGTCACACCGGCTTTGATCATTGCCACGCGCTTGACCAGGCAATCAATGGCTTCGGGTTGGCCGAGCACACTGGACTGGAAGTATTCGCGCAATGCCTCCAAATCCAAGCCGTGCCGGTCGTCCAGAATGCTCAGCGGCAAACCAGTCAACTGAGACAGCGTCACCAGCAATTCGTCGAGCGTGATTTTGAAGTCGCCTTCCGGCGAAAGCGCCGCCAGACGTTGCCGGGTCAATACCAGGAATTGCAGCAGATTGCCCGGAGAAGCTTTTTCGCCCAGAAACTGTTTGGACAACTGGAAGGCTTCCGCCAGTGTTTGTTTCGAAATCAGCGTTCCGGCGTCATTTGGACTGTAATGTTCGACCCATTGCCGAGCCAGCGCCATCGTCTTTTCGTCGTTCAGCGGATTGACACGAATGGTTTCCAGCGCGGTTCGCACGCGTGGTTTGGCTTGCAGCAATCGTTCGTACGCTGCCGGCTGGATTTCGCCGATCAACATGATTTCGCCGCTTTCGACGCGCGAAAAAATTTGATCCAGGATGCCTGCTTGTTGATATTTATGCTGGCCTGCCCACAACAAATCCTGAAACGCCGGGACAAACCAGATAGTTTTCCGCTGGCTGCTTAATTGCCGCAGCATCGTTTGAATGCGGCCTTCCAGTTCGCCAATGTAGCTTTGCCCGGCCATCAATTCGTTGGCGCTGGCTTCGAAAATGACCCAGCCTTCCGTTTGTAACTTCCGGGCGAGCGCGCGAACTACAGCCGTTTTGCCCACTCCGGATTCGCCGATCAGCAACACCGAACGCGGAACCTGTTTTTTCAGTGAGTTTTCCACTGCGTTAACTAGTTCGACCAGATAATCGTGCTCGACCAGCAATTCGCGGTTTTGCTCTTCTTCGCGGTTCCAGATGCTGCCGATGCCTTTCAGAAACTGTGACAGTCTGGATTGTTGCGCCTGTTCCAGCATTCTACCCGTGAGCGGTTCGCCCATTTCACGCAACGCCGTTTCCAGGTTTTCCAACTGGCTTTCTTCGGTCAGCAAATTCAGGTCGTTTCCAAATTCAGGTTTTTCTCCAGCAGCAACGCGCGCTTCGATGAATTCGCGCAGAATCTGCGTCCCGTTCGGAGGTCGCCAAGCCAAATTGACGCGGGCCATCACTGGGGCCGCAAGCGGACGGTCTGAATGTTTGGCAAGGGCGCGAAACGCAAAATACAACTGCCAATACCCAACGTTGGGCAGCAGATTAATGATTGGGTCGTAGATATCCTGTTCGACTTTGTCGCGGCGGTTCAATGCTTCCAGAGCGATGCAACTAATGACGCCATTGGTTCCGGCGACGTAATTTAGTAAATCTCCGGTTGAATACTTATCCGCCATCAGCATCTTTACGCCGCGCTCGAATTCCGAATGCGTCAGCACATCTTTCGGATGAGCGCTTTGATCAAAATAGGTTTGCAGCGATTCGGAAAGTTTATACAGCGGTCCTGATTCGCCAGCCTGTTCAGGCGAATTGGATTGATCGGCCTTTCGGTTTTCCCAGCGCTGGCGAACGACAAATCCAAGTGCAATGCCTGCCAGCAGCGTTACAAGTGAAATCAAAAAAGTAGTCATTTGGTTCGGGCTGAAGTTGTGATGTTGTAGAGCAGGTTTTCTAACCTGCTCGGTCTTCAGTAGTAGCGCTTGACGCTTCCAAATAGTTTTTTGCGGATGCACAGCGCAGGTTGGAAAACCTGCGCTACGTTAAAGCGAATTCGTTATCGGCTTCGACGACGCGTCCATCGGCAACCAGTTTTTCCAAATGCGCGCGGACTGAAAGTTCGGCCAGTTGGTGCATCGCTTCGGGCGTGTCTGTGTAAACGGCTTTGACGATTTGTGTCGGAGTTCGCGCGCCAGCGGCCATTGCCTTGACGATCATTTCTTCGCGCGCCAGCCGGTGAGCAACGTACTCTTCGATCTTGCTGCGCGTGTCGGCCAGCACAGGTCCGTGGCCGGGCATCAACGCCGTCAATTTCGGCAATTTCAGATACCGTTCCAGCGAAGCCAGATAGTCTTTCATATTTCCTTCCGGCGGAGCGATGACGACGGTGCCAAACCCCACAACGCAATCGCCAGTGATCAAAGTTCCTGTACGTTCTTCGTAAAAGCTCAAATGTCCGCGCGCGTGTCCCGGTGTCCACAATGCGCGCAGTCGCCATGTTAAGCCCGATGCTTTTTCGCCAAGTTCGATGACTTCGTCGTCTTCGATCAAACGGTCTACGCGAACTTCGCCATTTATTGCCTCGGCGGTCAGGCGATGCGTCGCCACCGGCAGGTTGAACTTTTTCACCAGATGCTCGACTCCGCCGATATGATCAGGATGCAAATGCGTGATGATGATTTCGCGAACTCGGCGGTCTTGCGCCAAAAAGCGTTCGATGACGGCGTCCAGCTTGGCCTGTTCTTCCAGATAAGGCGAACCCGGATCAATCACCACCAGCTCATCGCCGCCGACAATGTAACAATTCGTATGCGTCGCGGGCGGAATGGTTGGCGTTCGCAACGAACACAGGAAAAATCCTTTTCGGAATTCAACGCGGCTTTCCCAATGATCGCGTTCCGCTTGCGGCACGCTCAGCATCCGTTCGGCAAATCCATCAATGCCTTCAACCAACGCATGCATTGCCGACGTGATCGGAGTGACGATTAAGCAATCGCCGTCAATCCATTTTTGCAAGGCTTCAACCGGTCGCAGCCATTCGCCTTCTTCCAATTCGCCAGGAATGATTTCTGTTTCCTGGCCTTCGGGCAGCCAGGCAGCAAAGAATCGGGCATCGAACCGGCGCGGAGAAGGCACAGGCGTCACCCAGCGCGGGACTTCCTGGAGCAGGCTGGCGTCCAGCGTCAACCCTTCGTTTACCAGCAAGTCCTTGAAACTGATTTGGTCAGCGGCCAATTCAGCGCGCAACTCTGCGCGGCGCTCCGCCGAAAGTTTTTCCACTCCCTGGGCGATCAAAACGCCGGTTTCTTCAAACAGTTCGCGCATTGCGGCAACGCGCATGACAGCCGTCATTTCATCATCAGAATCAGGCACATTTTCAATTGGCACTTCAGCATCGCCAAGATCCCGTTGGCCGCCCGGGAAGGCGTGAAAGCTACCCATAAACTTCAGCGTGCGCGCGCGTTTGACCCAGAAAACTTTTGGGTCTTCTGGGTCGCGCAGCAAAATCATCGCCGCCGCGTCTTTGGGAATGACTGGAGTGACCGATGCATTCATCGTTGAGCCTATTGTTGCTTGGATTTGAAAGCCGAAGGCAGCTTAATCAATTTTCCTGCGGCTGGCAAAAAAGAAGGGTTACTTCATCCACTTCAACTCGATCACCACGCGGTCGCGTGAATCGAAGTAGCCGAAAATGTTGGTCTGTTTACCGCCAAGAAAATCTGCGCCGACGCCAACACTCCAATGATCGCCGATGGTTTTTGTCAGCTTCGGACGAACCATGAATTGCCTTTGATTCAGTCCTGTCAAAACGAAAAACTCCGGCCTGAGCGTGTCGCGCAGAAAGTTCGTCCGGAAGTAAATCGAAGCCAGATGATTGTTGCGTGGAAACAGCAAGCGGCTTTGCGGCGCGTTCACCGACTGGAAAAAGTATTGCCCGCTGATCCATAGCCAGGTTTTCGCCGACCAATCCAATCCGACGACGCTGGAAAGCAGGCCAAACTTTTCAAAGCCGGTCTTGATGGGAGCATCTGTGACTGCTTGTGATTTGTTGCGATTCCAGCCAGCTTCCATGCGCAAGACAAGGGAACCGAAATTTGTTGCGGCAGTCCCGCCAAAAACTTCTTTGCGGTCGAATCGAGGTTTGAATACAACGATAGGCAATGGCTCGTTTGGTTTAAATTCAAACCCACGCACGTAACTGGTCGGCGTGTCTTCCCATCCGTAAAAATAATTCGCCGTCACATCCCATTTGCCCAGACTGCGACCATAACGCGCGCCGCCTTGCGACGCTTTTAGTTGATGGGCCGGACGAGATGTCGGTTCGACCCTGGTTGTAAACGGCGGAAAATCATTGTTGCTATGCGCCGCGCCAATTAACCCAAGCCCGAAGCGGCTGCCCAGTCCGAATTCGTTTTCGGCTCCCGGCAATCGCGCTGGCGCGAAGTAAGGAACCCAGATCAGTTGCAACGAGCCATTCTCGGTTTTCCCCAATGGCACATCTGCGCGCGCCATCCACAACGGACGCCGCGAATCCAGGAAATCTTCCAAAATGAACTCGCGGTAATCCAGCGGATTGATCACATCCAGCACGCGTAAGCCGTCGGCTTGTCCCCAAACGACTTGCTGCAAGCCGAGTTTCAAATCCACCGTTTTGACTTTGCCATCCAGCAAAACCTGACGCGGATCAATCCAAACGGATTTGGGATAGCCCAACCGCTCAACCGGATCGTAATGCGCGCGGCCTTCCAGCGTCAGCCGCCAGTCGTCAGAGATTTTGTAAATGCCTTTGGCGTCCAGAAAGGTGCGCGACATTTGAAAAACGCGCGGTTCATCGGTCCGAAAGCCCGTTCGGTTACGAACCGAAAACGACCATTGCCAGTTTGAAGGTTTGGTTTCTGATTGAGTTGGCGGTTCCTGGGTTGGCGGCGGAGCTTGTTCTTGAGCAAAGCAGGGAAGTGTGAGCAGGCAGATTGATTGAATCAGAACCAGGCATCCAGCCAAACCAATTTCACCGCAGAGGCGCAAAGTCCGCAGAGGCAACGCAGAAAAAAAAACTCTGCGAAACCTTTGCGCTCTCTGCGTCTCTGCGGTGAAGGGAACTCTTCCAAAATAATTCATCATTGAACTCAAGCCGCGAGTTCAGCTTTCGGCTTTGTAAAATGAAACGCCAACAACATTGCCCCAATCGCAACCGCCGCAATCATCAAAGCCTGCAGCAGCGAAATCGGCAGGTAGATAATCAGGACGCCAACCAGCATGACCGAAGCCGCGATCAATTTATCGCCGATGTTCTTTTCCTTGAATACCAGCCAGCCCAGGAAAATCACCAAAATGATTCCGGCGCGTTTGATGCTGATGGTGTACACGACCGCGATGTAATTGTGCGAAGACAATTGAAAGATCAGCGCGACGGCTTCCAGTACTCCGGCCAGCACAACCCAAAACGGCACCGAGCGAATGACTTTTCCGGCATCGGCTTTTCGGGCAAGAAGCAACACCGTAAAAAAGACGACCATCCCCAAACCAAACGCCGCTGCCTGGACAAAAGCGTCCGTCATGCGCACCAGCCGGGCATCAATCGGATTGGTGATGGCGTTTACCAGCGCGACCAGCAGCATGTAAAAACAGCCGCGTTCACGCCAGATGGCTTTGATTGGTTCCAGCCAGCCGTTTGAAAACAGCAATCGGTGCATAGCAATCGAACCGACGAAAATCAAAACCACACCAACGCCTTTTTCGACGGAAATGCCTTCGCCGTTCACATACCAACCGGTGGCGATCAGAAAAACCGGTGTAAAGGAAATGTACGGCATGCACAGCGAAATCGGCGTCACCTGCATGGCTCGGAAATAAAGCAGCGTAGAGCCGGCAACCAGCAAAACTTCAATCGTCAGATACGTCAGATAGGTTGCCCAAGGCCCCAGCAGCAATCCGTCAATTCCAAAATACTCGCCGCCGTCATTGCGAAAGTGCGGAGCGTTTCCGCTCATCACTCGCCAGCCCAACGCCAGCAAAAACGTCAGTCCGGCAAAAAGCCGAATCCAAAACGTTGAGGCAAACAGTTCGTGATGATCTACAACCTTTTTTGCAGAGATGTCTTTGACGACATTGCTGATTGAGGTTACTCCCGCCATCAGCAAGCCTACAGGCGATAAAGTTTCAGCCATTCGGTTTCCTTTTGAATGAAAAATAAGTGCGAAATGTGGCGCGCATCTTACGGGAAATCGGCCCGACTGCCCAGCGGCTTGCATGACTCGGACTCGTTGCTATACTTCGCGCCACTTTCAAAACATACATTCGTCCACAAAGTCACACGAACTTGCACGAAGAAAAGATCTGACTTCGCACACATCTTCGTGTTCCTTCGTGTGGCTTGGTGGGAAAAAGGAGAAATTCGTGACCGCACCTGCAATACGCACTACTGTTGTCGGTTCTTACCCGGTGCCTGAATGGCTGATCGCGCTTCCCAGTCAGCAGGCTTTAATTGATGCGACCAAAGTTGTTTTCAAGATTCAGGAATTGGCAGGCATTGATGTTATCGCCGATGGCGAGCTTTATCGTTGGGATGTGAATCATCCAGATACCAACGGCATGATCGAATACTTTATTCGCCCGATGGATGGCATTCGTTCGCGCGTGACGCGCACCGACGTGGAAGAGTTTCGCAAGCTGGAAGGAATGGGATTTCGTGCTGCTCCAGCAGGCGTGGTCGAAGGCGTCATCGGCGAAGGAACGTTGAGTCTGGGCGAAGATTACCGCCGCGCCCGCGCCTGCACCACGCATCCTATGAAATTCACGCTGACTGGTCCGCACATGCTCTGCAAAACCCTGATGGACCATCATTACGGCAATTTGCCCGATCTGGCGCTGGCTATCGGTCACGCGCTGGCTCAACAAGTTGGTGAAATTGACAGCGAAGTCATTCAAGTGGACGAAGCCAATATCACAGGCCACGCCGACGAAGCCGAGTGGGCCGCCGCTGCAATCAACGTCGTGCTCGACGCTGCCACGAGAGCCAAAGAAAAGGGCGTTCATATGTGTTTTGGTAATTATGGCGGCCAATCCATTCAGCGCGGAACCTGGCAAAAATTGATTGGATTTATCAATCGGCTTCATTGCGACCACGTGCTGCTGGAAATGGCGTTTCGCGGCTACGACGAATTGCAGTACTTCAAAGACGAACTTGATCCGCGAATCGGCATCGGCCTAGGCGTGATTGACATCAAGGTCAACACCGTAGAATCGCCGGAAGAAGTTGCGAACCGGATTGAGACCGCCGCGAAGATCGTGGGTGAGGGACGAATCAAATGGGTCAACCCGGATTGCGGCTTCTGGATGAACAAACGCTCCATCGCTGATCGCAAGATCGCGGCATTGGTTGCAGGCCGCGATCTGTTTTTAGGCCGCTGACTGTCTATGGAGTGCTGCGCCTTTGGCACAGCTTTGATAGTCCTTCGAGAGAAAAGCCTTTCTGGCGACAAAGCTTTTTAATCACTAAAGCCTATTGCACAGTGAAGACTTCCAAAGCTACGCCAAAGGTGTAGCACTCCAAAAAGTGAGGGCTGAATGCACAAACGAACTCTTTTGCTGCTGGCTGTGATGTTAGTGGGAGTGTTGTCGGCAGGAAAGCATGCGATGACTCAATCTGCCGCCCCAATTTACGTCACATTATGGTTCGACACGGAAGATTACATCCTGCCGCAAAGTGATGACGCGGCGAAGCGACTGGCTGAGATGCTGACGCGGATGGGCGTCAAAGCCACGTTCAAAATCGTGGGCGAAAAGGCGCGTGTGCTGGAACAACGTGGCCGCAAAGATGTGATTGCTGCGTTGAAAAAGCACGAGATCGGCTATCACGCCAATTTGCATAGCGGCCAACCGACCCCAGCCGTGTATCTGCAACAGGCCGGTTGGGAAGATGGCATTGCTGAGTTTTACCGCCGCGAAGTGCAAGGTGTCCGCGACATCGAACGCATCTTTGGTGTAACACCAATTTGCTACGGTCAGCCGGGGAGTTCCTGGGGGCCGCAAAGCCATCCAGCGCTGAAAAAGATGGGCATTTCGATGTATTTGGACGATTCCAGCCACGTCGGCATCGCTGAGCAACCGTTTTATTACGGTGGCATGCTGAATGTTTTCAAAATGGGTTCGAACTTGACGCGCATGGATTTGGACAAGCAAGACAATCTGTCAACGGCGCAAGCGAAGTTTCAGCAAGCTGCCGAAAACCTGCGGCAACGCGGCGGCGGAACGATTAGCATTGTTTATCACCCGTGCGAATTCGTTCATCGGGAATTCTGGGATGGCGTCAACTTCCGGCGAGGAGCAAACCCTCCGCGCAGCGAATGGAAACTGCCGCCGACGCAAACTGCCGAAGAAATCGAACGTAACTTCCGAGACTTCGAGCAATACGTTCAATTCATTCAAAAACAATCCGGCGTACAATTTGTTCATTGTGCTGACCTGATGAAGCTATACAAAGATCAAGCGCTTGGCTTCAACTTCACGCAAAAAGAAATTATTGCCAGTGCGCAATCGGTGCAGAAAGAAATCAACTTTCAACAGATGAACAGCTTCGCGCTGTCGGCGGCGGATAGTTTTGCTTTGCTCACGGAAGCTTATCTTTCGTTGCTGGACAACAAAAAGCAGCCGCTGAAGTTGAAACCGCTTTATGGGCCGGCAAGAGCGTTTTCACCATCCATTGGCGGCAATAAGCCAACGACAGTTCGTGTGGTCGAATTTTCCGAAACCGTGCGCGATGTTTCGCGATTCATTCAGGCTGAAGGGCGAATTCCCGACGAAGTCTGGATTGGCGCGCAAAGTATTTCGCCGCAGGGTTATCTAGCGACGCTTGGCGCTGTCATTGAAAGCTGGAAAGGCTACGACGGAAATTCGACGGTTACGTTGCAACCGGGGCAATTTACTGCTGACCGGTATGTTGCCGAAGATTCAACAAGGCTGTGGGGCTGGATAATTTTTCCGGAAGGTTTTCACGCGCCGAAGCTGATGGAGCTTGCTAAGTTGCAAGCCTGGACACTGAAACCGGCGCTATTAGCACGCTGAACTATTTACCTAACTGATGTTACGCGCTATAGAAATGAACCTTGAACTTGACAGGCTTTTCGTCCCGTCAGGGACGGTTTGACAGTAGCCCGGCAGTTCACTGCCGGGAAAAACAGCGAATGAGCCGGCGTCCTGTAGGGACGCTTGAATTCCCGCCAATGTAAGGCTCAAGCGTCCCTACAGAGACCGCTTAAAAAGTTGCCACGGTTTCTTCTGAGTTGTACGGTAGGGCTATTG
>CAZXHW010000167.1:0-11540 GCA_964639915.1 uncultured Heliomicrobium sp. | reverse complement strand
CTTTGAATCCAACCTAGTGGACCACACTTTGGACCTTGCGGAAAACATCGTGCTGGACGAAGCCATTGCCCGGAAGCTGGGCTTCAAAAGCGTGACCGTGCTGAAAGGAGCTTATTCCTTCGATTCTTCCAAGGGCAAATTCGGTGGCACGACCTTAAACATCAGAACCACCAAGTAATCACAATGGCGCGCAGCGTATTAGATAAGATTTCAATTGTGCGTATGGGAAATTCGACCACGGGGAGCACGGGGCACACGGGGAAAACAACTCTTTTTCCCCAACTCTTCCCCCGTGATCCCAGTGTTCCCCGTGGTTCAAACCCGCATACGCATCTGCAACTGATCTAGGTCACGCGCCATTTCCCGGTCAAACCAGAAACAAAGAAGACAAGACTGAAGCACATATAAAGATCGCTTTTAGAGAATTAAATCTGCGTCAGTGCAAAGCTGCCGCAAGTTGGACAACCCACAGCATTATTTTTAAGGAGTATTTTGATGAAGTCTCAACGCAAATTCCGAACTCTGATAACCGACAATTTGATTTCTTACCTTTGCGCTTTGTGCGCATTGCTTTTGCTTGCACCGGGTGCCTTTGCCCAGCAGGTTTTCACAGGAGCAAGTACGGCCGAGTCCACTGCGGCATCCGCTGCATTCCGCGCGGCTGTCACTGGTGCGGGCGCGACCGTCGGCACAATCGGCTGGGACGGCGTTCGTCTGGATGGGACGGACAACGGTGGCAACACCACGCCTATCGTCGCAGGCAAAATCACAGGGATTCCCGTCAACCGTTTCCAGGTGCGCGGCGTGATTTTCAGCGGGATTACCGCCGTGGCAAACGATGGTTTTTTGAGCGCCAATGCAGGCGTTGCCGATCAATTCCCGGCTTTCAGCCCAGCGAACACGTTCGCCGCATTCAACACGAACAAGATCGAATTGAGTTTTGTCGTCCCCAGCGCGCCGACCACAGTGCCCGTAGCCGGAGCTTCTCGCGGTTTCGGTGTGATCTTTCTGGACGTGGAACGCGCCAACACATCCAGTATCGAATATTTCAATGGCACGGTCAGCCTGGGCAAATTCTTTGTTCCGGCGGGTGCCAGCGGCCAGGCGCAATTTCTGGGGGTGCTGTTTGGCGCGCCGGTTGTCACGCGGGTTGTGATTACAGCCGGCACGGCAACGCTGTTTAGCTTCAACAGCGGCCAGGTCACGGCTGGCTCAGCGGATCAAACAGTCAACGCCGGGCAGAATACAGACCAGGTTGCCACGGACGATTTCATCATTGCCGACCCGGTTGCGGCGACAACCGGCGGCGCTGCGTTTGCCTTCAGCGGCGTCGGCACAACCGAAGCAACTGCTGCGCTGGCCACCTTTCGCATCACGCTTGGCGGCGCGGACAATTCAACCGCGACCGGTCCGCAAGCCAGCGGCCGCCGCGAAATCAATTGGGACGGTGTTCGGCTAGACGGCACAGATTTCAACAATGTCACAACGCCGATTGTGGCGAACAAGATCACGGGGATTCCCGTCAATCGGTTTCAGGCGCGCGGCGCGCGATTCGACACCGTGCTGGCTGTTGCCAACGATGGGTTTGTCAGCGCAAACGCCAATGTCGCCAATCAATTTCCAGCGTTCAGCACCGCCAATACCTTTGCTTCGTTCAACAGCAACAAGTACGCGGTGGATTTTGTGCTGGCCGGTTCGACGACTCCGGCGGCGACGCGCGGTTTCGGCGCGATCTTTTTGGATGTCGAGCAAGCCAACACGTCCAGCATCGAATACTTCAACGGCACGGTCAGCCTGGGCAAATTTTTTGTGCCGGTCGGCCAGAGCGGGCAACCGCAGTTTTTGGGTGTGTTTTTCAATGCTCCGGTCGTCACAAAAGTCGTCCTGACAACAGGCACGACGCAGGTTTTCAACTTCAATAACGGCCAGGTCACGGCTGGGGCCAGCGAAAGCGAAGCCACTGATCTAGTCGTTCTGGACGATTTTGTTTATGGCGAACCGCTATTGAATTCGACCAGTGTTTCATCGGCCAGCTTCACAAGTGTTGCGTTGGCTCCTGAATCCATCACCAGCGTGTTCGGCGAAGGCTTGGCTACTGGCACAGTCATCGCTTCCGCAGTGCCGCTGCCGACGCAACTTGCCGGAACCAGCATCACCGTCCGCGACAGCGCGGGCACGGATCGCCTGGCGCCGCTGTTTTTCGTCTCGGCTGGGCAGATCAATTACCAGATGCCTGCTGGCACAGCGCCGGGCGATGCAACTGTCACCATCAACAGCGGCGACGGACGCCGTTCAACCGGACGCGCGAAAATCGAAACTGTTGCACCGGGAGTTTTCACCGCCAATTCGTCCGGTGAAGGCGTTGCGGCGGCTGTCGCGCTGCGCATCAAGCCGAATGGCGACCGCATTTACGAACCGATTTTGACCTTCGACGCGGCGCAACAGCGGTTCGTGGCCATTCCCTACGATCTGGGACCGGAAACTGATGCTGTGTATCTGGTGATGTATGCCACGGGCGTTCGGTTTCGCACGAACCTTTCCGGCGTGACGGTGCAGATCGGCGGAACCACGGCCAACGTGATTTATGCCGGAGGCGAAACTGGATTGACCGGTCTGGATCAGGCCAACGTTTTATTGCCGCAAAGCCTGCGCGGGCGCGGAGAATTGAACGTGGTGATGACTGTGGACGGCAAAACGGCCAACACGGTCAAAATCAACATCAAATAAACAACTTACCTACAGCGAAGCGTGGTAAGCCGATGGCCAAGGTGGAAAGGCCACGCTTCGCTTAATTTTCCAGCTTTTGAAAAGATTTTGAGAAAAATTTCAACCGCCGCTCAAGATTTCAGATGAGCGGTCTGGCTAAAGTGCGCCCGCATTCAGGAGAACGAGGGAGATTTGAAAACAAGCAGGTGGTCCAGCTCAAAAGCGGGACTACAAACCCAATCCAAGGAGACAAAACCATGATTCGCAAAATGACTCAATTCGCATTGTTCACAATGGTTGCTCTGTCACTGATGGTTCTGCCCGCATTGGCGCAGGGAAAGAAGAAAGAGAAAACATCAAGCATTCCGGTCGAAATCACCATCGTCAACGTCACCAAAAAAGACGCGATGGCCAAACCTTCGCCAGATGGAAACGGTCGTGTCATCCCGGTTGACGTGCAATGGAAGACCGCAGGCGACGCGCGCCTGATGACGCTGGAAGCTGTGCTGAAAACCAGCAACACCGACGGCACCACCAGCGAAGTCAAAATGATGCTCAACGAAAAAATGACCTCCGGCACCTTGATGCTGAAGATGCCCAACGACGTGTTCGCCCGCGAATACACGCTCAGTCTGATGGGCAAATGCGTGTGGGACGGCGGCCAGGGAACTTCGCGCGCCAGCAAGAGCGGCGCATTCCCGATTCCTGCGAACGCGAAGAAGTAGGAGCAATTTGAAGGAGAAACTGAAATGCGCGGATTTCTCAAAGCCATTCTTGCCGGTCTTTTACCCGTGACGGCAATCGCTCTTTGTGTGGCCGCTGCGCTCTTGCTGACTTGCTACAGCCAGAGCGCCAGCGCCAATCGTTTTCAGGATTTGACTGTTCAAGCCAGCTTTGACGGCAAAACCGTTACTGCCGAAGAAGCAATCGAACTGACATTGAATCGCCCGGTTTCACCACCGGAAGGCCGAATCGCCGTCGTTGTCGGCTCAACCGATTTAACCGATTTGTTCGTTGGCGAAGGAAATGGCCTGAAGTATTCGCCAAAGCCGTTTCCATTGCCCGCTGGCGAAAACGACTTGACGGTTTATTTGGTCGCCCCAAACGGCGAATGGAAAACCGTCGCCAGCTTCAAGCTGAAAGTCGGAGCCAAACCGGAAACAGTTGCGCCAACCGTGGCTGAAACTGTTCAAGCTGGGAGCGGCGAACAAGCATCGCAAACTGCAAGCAATGAACAAGCGGCTCAACCGGTTCAAACCCAGACCGCCGACGCTTCGCAGGCTGCCGCGCAAACGCCAGCGGCTGCCGAACCTGTCAAGCGCCGATTCGGATTCGATAAATTCGATTTGGCTCCTTCGCTGAACATCGGCTTCAAATCGCAATTTGCCGAAACGCATTTCCCCGATGCGAACAAACCCGAACGGCCTACGTTTGCCGACGCGACTTTGCAGGGAACCTGGAAAAGCGAAATGGCGCGCGGTACGTTCAATATGAAGCATCAGTTTGACATCGTCGGATCAAGCTTTCGCAACGAAGCTTTGCGATTCGCCGAACAGGGCGCGAACGCCCGCAAAATCGAACTGTCGTCGTATCTGATGGAGCTTCAGCACGGCACGCGCAAATTCAATCTTGGACATTCCAGCATCGGCGCACAGCGGCATTTGCTGAATAACTTTTCCAGCCGAGGCTTCACCATCGCCTCGCCGATCAGCAAAAATCTGGACGTTTCGCTGGTGGCGATGAATTCGACGAACATCGTCGGCTTCGACAATTTTTTCGGCTTGGCGAATCAGAAGCACCGATTGTACGGCGGCGTAGTGGGCTTGGAAGTTTTCTCCAAACGTCCCGGCGGGTTGCGGTTTGAAACCGGAGCCGTTGATGCCTGGTTTTTGGCCAATCGGCAAAACTTCAACCAGGGAAACATCAACGACAGTGAACGCAGCAAAGGCGCAAGCTTTCGTGTGCTGACCAAAGACAAAACCGAACGCTTGCGGCTGGACGCCGGATTTACGCGCAGCCAGTTTTTCAATCCCAACGATCCGCTGTTGAATCAAAACGCCGTCAACGTGGTTCAGTCTCAGATCACCACGCGCAACGCCCGTTACGCCGAAGGCAGCATTGACCTGTTAAAAGAGTTTTCCTTCGTGAAGCCGAAACCGGCGGCAGCGCAAACAGCACAACCTGTTTCTGCTGAAGCGGCCCAGCAAACCACAACTGCGCAAGCCGCTGCTGTGTTGCCTGATCCGAAAAAGCTGAACCTGACGCTGAACGTCAAACACGAACGCGTTGATCCATTGTTCAAAAGCATTGGCGCGGCGGCGCAGCCGGATTTGAATCAAAACATCGTCGAATTCGTCGGTTCGTTTGGCGACCTGACATTCACCGCCGCGCATACACAGTTCAACGATAACCTGGCGGGCATTCAAACGATTCTGCGGACGAACTCACGGCGCGAAGCCTTTGCCATTAACATGCCGACGCAGAATCTGTTCCGGCTGCGACCGGCTGTCACACCAAACCCGTTTCTGCCGCGCATCGGATACACCTTTGAGCGCGTTCGGGCCTTCGCCGATTTCATTCCGATTGGCGGCGGGTTCGATCAACCCGGAGCCATTCCCGATCAGGCGAACATCAATCACGCGATCACCGCCGAATGGCAATTCAAAGACAACTTCCGCGCTTCGTACACACTGAACCACACGCTGCAAGACAACCGCGCCATTGGCCGGGAGATCGCGGATTTGCAGAACTTTGTTCATACGACCAGTTTCGGCTGGACGCCGAAGCCTACGCTGGAATTGAGTTTTGACCTGAACTTTGAAGACGCCAACAATCGCGAACAGGCAAACACTAATCGCACGTTGCGGTTTGGCTTCGTTGCCAATTGGCAGGCGACAACACGGCAAACCGTCAACGCGACCTTTGCCACTTTGGGCGCGGGTGATTTGCGGCGGACAAACAACAGCCGCAACAACGAATTCGATTTGCAGTGGAATTACCGGTTGACGCGCGAAAGCGAAAACAAGTTCAAGAAATCGCAGGTGGTGTATTTCATTCGTTATTCGAACCGGTTCGCGCGGACAAACAACTTCGTCGAGAACATCAACAACCTGACGAAGCTGAATACATTTAACACCGGGCTGAATTTCATCTTCTTTTAGGAGGTGGGGGATTGGAGATAGGAGACAGGAAAAGTCCGATTTCAAAAGTCTGCTTTTCCCAACTCCTAACTCCCAACCCCTATCCCCGCTTAGGGGCTACCGTGAAAAAATTTATCTCAACAATTTTTATGCTTACGGTTTTGGCAGCGTCGGCGTTGGCGCAGAACGAAATCCGGGTCAATCCGACGAACGTTAATGTTTACAGCCAGGGCGCGACGACGGTGTTTCTGACATACGGCAATCTGGGCGATTACACGCCGGCGGAAACCTTCTGGTGCGGAGACATTCAACCGGCTTCGCCAGCCATCGGCTCTACGTGCGTGCCGGGGACGATTTATGGAACGTTGCCGCGCCGCTTTGACGTGTCGCGCCGTAGCGGAACCAATGGCTACACCGATGTCGTTTCGGTTCCGGCTTCCGTCGCGCGCAAAGCCTATCAAGCAGTCGCAGCCGGGCAGGATTCACGCTTCTTTTATGTTCGCCGGTTTACGAGTCCCAGCGGCAGCGTGGATCAATTCGTAGCCGTCACCATGCGGTTGACCGGCAACGGAATCGCCGCGCCGTTTTCGTTGACTGATGTTCAGCTTGGCTTTGGGCAAAGCACGGGCATTTCGGCCAGCGGCCAGGAACCGCAAGTTCTGTTCGTCGAACCGGGCAAAAAGCCTCCGGCAATTCGCGCGGAAATCAAATACACAGGCTCTGGCCGTTTGCGCGGACGCTGGGAAGTTGTTCGTCCCGGCGAACCTTTGCCGGATGAGCGCGACTTATTAACAGAAGCCTCGCTGCCTGTGGAAGAGCGCGGCACGCAAGCCCGCTTCACACAAATCAGCCGCTTCAATGTCTTTCTGTCCTCCGGCGGGCGATTCACTTTGCCAGGGCCGGATGCTTCGCGGTTGCCGACTCAGGTGCCAGGACAATATTTGATCCTGCTGCGGATCGAAGCTTCGGATGACGGACTGAATACTTCCGACCTGACAGCCGTCGGCGCTGGACTGAGCACCGTCAACAGCGGAGCCGCCGCTGGATTCCCGCTGCCTGTGCTGCGATACGTGGTTGGCGGCGGAGATAATACGCAAGATGTCGCTGCGCCCGGCGCATTCTTGTCACTGTTGCCAAAAGACGGTACAACCTTGCCCGCGGGTCAGATTGCGGAATTTGTGTGGTCTGAAATGCCACAAGCCAAACTCTATCGTTTGGAAATCGAAGACGACAACGGCAAGCTGATTCATTCTGCCGTGCTGAAACCAACGGTGCGAATGTATCGCGCGCCTTCGTGGCTGAAAGACAAAGCCGCGGCTTCCAGCTTGCGCTGGCGCGTGGTTGCGCTGGATCAAAGCGGCAAACCGATCGGTGGAACTTCACGGCGCAGTTTCCGGTTCATTCGCTGAAGAAGCAAAAAACGTCTTCCACGAAGTCACACGAAGAAAACACGAAGATATCTACAGGCCAGAGTGCTGATTGAATTGATCGTAAAAATCCTGAAAAATCCTGCTTATCCTTTCTAAAATCTTCGTCAACTTTCGTGTGACTTTGTGGGAAAGGGATTGAGGAGAAAGGGCCATGTTTGATTATGTGATCGTTGGCGCAGGCGCAGCCGGTTGCGTGCTGGCGAATCGTTTGACGGAAGACCCGTCCATCAAAGTTCTGTTGCTGGAAGCAGGCGGCCCCGACAAGAAACAGGAAATCCACATTCCCGCCGCATTCAACAAACTCTTCAAAACAGAATGTGACTGGGCGTATTTCACCGAACCGCTGAAGCATATGAACAATCGCCAGATGTACTGGCCGCGTGGCAAAGTGCTGGGCGGTTCGACTTCGATCAATGCGATGGTGTACAGCCGCGCCAACGCGAAAGACCACGACGCCTGGGGAATTGACGGTTGGCGTTATGCCGACATCCTGCCGTATTACAAAAAATCCGAAAACAACGAGCGCGGAGCCAATGAATTTCACGGCGCCGGCGGGGAACTCAACGTTGCCGATCAACGCTGTGTGAATCCGTTGACGCATTTGTTTTTGGAAGCCGCGCAAGCTGCCGGCTTGAAACGCAATGACGACCTGAACGGCGCTTCGCAGGAAGGCGTGGGGCTGTTGCAGGTCTATCAAAAAGGCGGCAAACGTCACAGCGTCGCCGCTGCGTTTTTGAAGCCGGTGCTGACTCGGCCAAACCTGACGGTGAAAACTGGCGCGCATGTGACTCGGTTGTTGTTCGAAGACAACAAGGCCATCGGCGCAGAGTTTTTCCAACAGGGAAGAATCGAAACCGCTCGCGCCAGCCGCGAAGTCATTTTGTCCGGCGGCGCAATCAATTCCCCGCAAACCTTGATGCTGTCCGGCATTGGTCCAGCCGATCATTTGCGTTCGATGGATATTCCGGTCGTCGTTGACTTGCCTGGAGTCGGCCAAAACCTTTACGACCATCTGCTGATCGGCGTTGAATACCAATGCAACGAACCCATCGGCTTGCACAAAGCTGACAACATCAAAAACATTCTCAAGTATCTGCTTTTCAAACAGGGACCACTGACTTCCAACGTTGCTGAAGCCGCCGCGTTTGTCAGCATTCATGGCTCTGCAATTCCAAACATTGAACTGGTTTCCGCGCCGGTGTTTTATATGGACAATGGATTCGCCAACCCCGACTTGCATGGATTTTCCATCGGCATTGCGCTGCAAAAGCCTGAATGCAGCGGCTACATTCGGTTGAAATCCAAAGATCCCCTGGCGGCTCCAGCAATTCAGCCGAACTATCTGGCTTCGGAAAGCGATATGGCCGTTTGCATAGAAGCCGTCAAATTGTCGCGCGAGATTTTGAACTCGAAGCAGTTCAACCGCTTTCGCGGCAAAGAGTGGTGGCCGGGTGAAGCCGCGAAAACAGACAGCGACTTTGCAGCGCACATCCGCCAAACCTCCGACACGCTTTATCATCCTGTGGGAACTTGCAAGATGGGCATAGACGATTCGGCTGTGGTGGATTCCAGCTTGCGAGTGCGCGGTGTCAACGGATTGCGCGTGGTGGATGCTTCGATCATTCCGCTTCAAATTACAGGCCACACGCAAGCGCCGACAGTTGCCCTTGCCGAAAAAGCCGCCGACTTGATTAAACAAGCCGTCTGAAAAGGCTGATTTCTTGACAGCCTGCATTTCAGCACCTACCATCTCGCTTCGTTCGCACTGAGTTTTCACAACGCCTCGCGAGCGGTTTTCCTCGCGGGGCTTTTGCGTTTTCAGAGCGACGAAAATCTCAACCCAACTTCAGAAGGTTTACGATCATGACAGCAAAAAGACGTGTAGGCATTTTGGGTGCGACCGGCACGGTCGGCCAACGATTGATTCACATGCTGCGCAATCACCCTTATTTTGAGGTGACTGCGGTGGCCGCTTCCGACCGTTCGGAAGGAAAACGTTTCGGCGACGCCTGTAATTGGAAGTTGCCGTTCGAAATGCCTGAAGCCGTCAAAGACCTGACCCTGTATCCGTCCAGAGTCGAACCCGGCAAGCCGCGCATTGAATGCGACATTATCATCGCCAGCTTGCCCGGCGACATTGCGCTGGAATCCGAAGGTTCTTTCGCTGCCGCTGGCATTCCGGTCATCAGCAATTCGTCGGCTTTTCGCATGCACGCGGATGTTCCTTTGATTGTGCCGGAAATCAATCCGGATCATCTGGACATCATTCCGCAGCAGAAGAAAAACCGTGGCTACGACAAAGGCTACATTGTGACCAACCCGAACTGCACGACGATTGGCTTGGTAATGGCGCTGGCTCCGTTGCAATATCGCTTTGGCCTGGAAGCGGTGATGATGACTTCGATGCAGGCGATTTCCGGCGCGGGCTATCCGGGTGTGGCTTCGATGGACATTGTGGATAACGTCATTCCGCACATTGGCGGCGAAGAAGAGAAGGTCGAAGAAGAACCGCAGAAAATTCTGGGCAAGCTCACCAGTGCGAACATCGAATCCGCTCCGTTCAAAGTCAGCGCCCAGTGCAATCGCGTCGCCGTGCAGGACGGCCATTTGGAATCCGTTCGCGTCAAACTCGGCAAATCTGTGACTGTCGAAGACCTGAAAGAAGCTTTTGAAAGCTTCACCGGCTTGCCGCAGGAATTGAAGCTGCCCACAGCCCCGGCTCGACCGATCATTGTTCGCAGCGAAAAAGACCGCCCGCAACCTCGGCTGGATCGAGACGCCGAAAACGGCATGGCGACGGTGGTTGGGCGGATTTCAAAAGACACCATCTTCGATTTCAAATTTACACTGATCAGCCACAACACCATTCGTGGCGCGGCTGGCGCGGCGTTGCTCAATGCAGAGTTGCTGGTTGCCAAAGGCTTGTTGTGAGAAGCTAGCGCGCAGGAGGTAGTGATGGAAAATCAATATATTGAATTTCACGATGAAGGGTACTGGATTCTCGGCACTCGCATTTCGCTGGATTCCATTGTGTATGCATTTCGGGAAGGTTTGTCGCCTGAAACGATTGCCCGCGATTGTTTTCCTTCGCTATCACTGGAGCAGGTTTATGGCGCGATTGCTTACTATCTCGGCCATCAGGCAGACATAGATGAGTATTTGCTGCGGGTGGCGGAAATGGCTGAGCAATTACGACAAAAGTTGCGCGCCGCCGAGCCTGAGTACTACGCCAAAATCGCCAAGGCGCGGCAGGAGTTGGCTCAAGCGAGCCTTGTATGAAAATCCGCTATCAGGCCGACAACGATCTGAATCGAGCGATTGTGGAGGCAATCTGGCGTCTTGAGCCACGGATTGATTTTCAATCCGCGCAGGCAGCCAAGCTTGACGGCGTTCCTGATAACATTGTGTTGGCTCACGCGGCAGCGGATCAGCGCATTTTGGTTTCCCACGACCTGAAAACCATGCCGCGTCATTTCGCCGAATTTTTGCAAACGTCCACCAGCGCGGGAGTCTTAATCGCTCCGCAAAGCCTTGTACGCGGGAAAGTCGTTGATGATTTGCTTTTGCTCTGGATGGTTGATGAGGCGGAGGATTGGATAAACCGCATTCGTATCCTCCCAGTCTGATTTTCCACTTGTATTTTTATGCTTATAGTCATGAAATTTGGCGGCACTTCTGTCGGAAATGCCGAGCGCATCGCGCAGGCCGCAGAGCTTGCCATCAAAAGCGCCAAGGAAGGTCACAGGGTCGTCATCGTCAATTCGGCGATGAGTGGCGTAACGAACAAATTGATCGCGGCAGCACAGAGCGCCGTCAACGGCCACTATCACAAAACCGTCAGCGACGAATTGCATGAGCCTCATCGGCAGGCTGTGCATCAATTGATGCCAACCGAAGCCACGCGTCGTCGCGAAGCCCTGGAATCTTTGCGGCAACGATTTGAACGGTTTGAGGCTCTGTGCAAAGGGCTGACCATGTTGCGCGAATTAACGCCGCGGACGCTGGATGCCATTTCGGGAATGGGAGAAATGCTTTGTGCGCCCATTCTGTCTGGCGCGATTGCCGAGCGCGGTGTTGCTTCGACTCCCATCGAAGCAACGGAGCTGATTGCTACTGACGATCAGTTTGGCCAGGCCGAACCATTAATAGCTGAAACCCGCCAGCAAACGCGCGACAAACTGTTGCGATGTTGGAAGCGGGGGAAATTCCTGTTGTCACAGGTTTTATCGGCGCGACCAAAGAAGGTGTCCAAACGACGCTTGGT
>CAZXHW010000166.1:0-11547 GCA_964639915.1 uncultured Heliomicrobium sp. | reverse complement strand
GTAACTAACAACGGGCCAATTGCCGTTACAGGCGCTACGGTCACGGACAATTTGCCTGCAACGCTGAGCGGCGCGACGTGGACTTGCATCGCTTCTGCCGGTTCAAGCTGCGCGGTGCCCAGCGGCACCGGAAATATCAATACAACTGTAAATTTGGCAGTAAACGGAACCGCGACATTCAGTTTGACAGCGCAAACCGCAAGCACGGCGACCGGAACACTGACAAACACAGCAACAGTCGCAACGCCAACCGGGATGGCTGACCCAAATCCGGCCAACAATTCTTCAACAGTTACGCGCGACTTCCAGCCCGTTTCTGATCTTTCAATTACGAAAACGAATAACACAAACACGCTGACACCTGGCACTCCCACGACTTACACAATCGTGGTTTCCAATGCCGGGCCCAGCGCGGTCATAGGGGCACAGGTTGCAGACGTGATGCCTGGTAGTTTGGTTATCAGCTCATGGACTTGTACGGCTTCTGCTGGTTCAAGCTGCGGTCAACCCAGTGGAACTGTAAACATCAACGCGACGGTGAATTTGTTAGCCCAAGGCACTGCAACATTCATGGTCAATGCCACGGTTGCCAGCACAGCAACAGGCACACTTACCAACACCGCAACCGTCACGGCTCCAGCTTCCACGACAGACACAAACACTGCAAACAACTCTGCAAGTGACACAGACACGTTGACGCCGATCTCGGATTTGTCCATTACCAAGTCCAATAACAGTTCGGCTGTCACGGCTGGAAACCAGGTCACCTATACAATCAATGTCCTGAACAATGGGCCGAGTGCAGTAACCGGCGCAGCGGTCGTTGACACATTGCCCTCAAAACTTATCAATGCGTCGTGGACGTGTTTTGCCTCCAGTGGGTCAACTTGCGGCGCGACATCCGGAACTGGCAGCATCAACTCTACGGTCAATCTGGCCAACGGTGGAAATGCGACATACACCATAACAGCAACAGTGGCCGCTGATGCACTTTCAACACTGACCAATACGGCGACAGTTAGTTCGCCAGCGGGCTCGACTGATCCCACGAGTGGCAATAACTCCGCCAGCGACACTGATCAGGTCATTTCACAAGCAAACCTTCGAATTGCCAAGACAGCGAATCCTTCGCAACCTATTCCAGGAGCACCGTTTACATACACAATCACGGTTACCAATGACGGCCCAAGCCCCGTTTCAGGCGCAACTGTCACGGACGATGTTCCAGCCGTCTTAACAAACGTATCTTGGACTTGCACGGCTTCCAGCGGATCAAGCTGCGGACAAGCCAGCGGAGCGGGCAGTATTAACACGACCGTTAATTTGGCCAACGCTGGCACGGCAACCTTCACGATGCAGGCAACATTGCCAGCAAACGCAACAGCGACTGTTACAAATGCCGCCAGCGTCAGCGTTCCTGGTGGCTCCACCGACCCTGATCCTAGCAACAATCAGACATCGGTAACTTCAACGCCCGTGCCGACAAGCGACCTGACCATCACCAAGGTTGCCAATGCACCGGCGGTGCGTGCTGGCGATGAAGTGACTTATACAATCACTGCCAAAAATAACGGGCCTTCCGTCGCGACCAATGTTGTTGTGACGGACCCATTACCTAGTGGAATTACCTTGGTTTCGGCAACGTCAACACAAGGAACGTGTACCGGAACAACAACCGTAACCTGCAACATTGGAACACTTGCGGCAACTGCGCCAGGCAACCAAGCGGTCATCACAATTAAAGTTCAAGTTCCATTTACCTTCCCTGTCGGGCCCTTGAGCAATCTGGCGACGGTTGTTTCTGGAACCACTGATCCGACAGGTAGCAACAATACCAATACTTCTGTTGTAACCATCAATCCACCGCCGGGCGCGAAGTTCACACAGAACGACATCACCATCAAAGCCACTGGTGCCGATGTTTGTATCGGTGGTGGAAATGTTCTGACCGTTGAAGTGAAGTCCAGGAATTCCGGCGACGGGTTCCAGCGTAACGATCCAAACAGCCCAGAACTGTTGGCATTGTTGCCAGTTGAGCTAACTTCGATCCCCGGATCCTGCACGGCCTCGACAGGAAACTGCACATTGACGGCAGCGCAAGCAGAGTGGAACGGCGAAATCGGTCCCGGAGAAACGTTGACGGTGACCTTCCAGGTTCGTGTTCGACAAAACGTCACTGAGGGAACGCGGTTCTGTTCAACCTTCAGAGTGAATTACGACACGAACAGCGACAACGTGAATGATGCGACGACTAACGTCAATTTCTGCCAAACGGCGAATTGCCCCGCCAATCCTTGCACTCCTGGCGTTGATTGTCCCGATTCGACAATTGGTCCCGGAAATCTATTTCCACCCGATAATGATCTCAGTAATGACCAGCGTCCGGGCTCTGTGCTGATCTTCCCGATCTATTCGTCCAGCGCCACAAATCCGAACCTGCAAAACACTCGGGTTAATTTGACGAATATTCACACTCTGGCCCCGGCTTATTTGCATATGTTCTTTGTGGACGGCAGCAACTGTTCGGTGGCTGACAATTTCCTTTGCCTGACGCCGAACCAAACCGCCAGCTTCCTGGTTTCTGACTTAGACCCAGGCGTCACCGGCTACATTATTGTGGTGGCAGTTGACAGCAGGGGCTGTCCTGCAAACTTCAACTATGTGATCGGCAGCGAATTCATCAAACTGGCATCCGGCCATACCGCAAAATTGGGAGCTGACGCTGTCGCCTCCAGAGGCACGTTCGCTTGCAGCCCAACCAGCAGTACTGCCGTGATAAATTTTGATGGCAATCAGTATCAACGACTTGGCCGAGTCATTGCCGCCGACGGCTTGCCCAGCCGCGCGGATGGAAACGACACAATCATCGTTGTTGATCGTATCGGAGGCAATCTTGGCCTCGGGGCAGATACGTTAGGCACTTTGTTTGGTGTGTTTTATAACGACACCGAAGCTGCATTGAGCTTTACCTTCAACGGGCCCTGTCAATTCCTGAGTGCGCTTAGCAACAATTTCCCGCGCACAACTCCGCGTTTTGAAACCTTTGTTCCCGCCGGGCGCACGGGTTGGCTGAAGATAGGAATGTCCGGTTCCTCCGACTCTGGAGCCATCGTCGGCGCAGTGTTAAACACTCCTTCTACTCCGACTGGATACAGAGGGGGCCGCAATTTCCACAAGTTGACGCTGAGCCAAAATGCGAGTTTGACGATTCCCGTCTTCCCGCCATCGTGCCAGTAACAGGTATACCGCCCCCCAACGACAAATAGGCAGAGCGACTTTTCAAAGTTACTCTGCCTGTTTGTTCATCCGAATGGTTTTATTGCCACTCTTTCAGCCGTTCCAGAAATCCGAGCATTTGTTCTCGCTTTCGCTCAAACATTGCGACTGTGTAAATGATCAGGATGCCAAATCCAATTCCAGTCACATACCACAACCAAGTCCATTTCAGGTTGACCGAAGCCGACCAGATCATCGTCAGCATCGAAAGCAGCAAAAAAGCGGTTCCCAGAAACAGGAATGCTCGAATGCGAAGCATCAATCCGGCGGCCACGCCTCCGACTGCCAAAGCTGCCAGAATAATTGGCAACCAGGGCGAATCGGTCACTCCGTTCAAAAAGATGTCGGCAGTAGAAGAGACATAGATTGTGACCAAAGCCCCATAGCGAATCGAATTTATCTGGTCTGCCGACAAACTATCTCGATTGATTCGCGCAGCAAGCAAAACTGACAAAGCAGCCGGTATCAGCCACAACTGAGGATGTTCGTAAAAGGCCATTCCGCCAACGCCATTCAAGAAGTGCCAGAAGCCAGCATTGCCTGCCAGAGCCGCCAGAATTCCAAATGTGAACGAGCGCCGCATCACTGACAAGACACCGTAAAACAGCCCAACCAGCAGCAGTAACCCGGAGTACGGAACTTCGGAATTCAATACCCAAAAGCCAATCACGGGCAGCAATGGCAATAAGATGCCAGTCTTACCCAATGGCTCGGCCAAAATTCGTCGCCCTTGCCGTCCAAAATACTCTGCCAAACCGACCCCGGCAAACGCCAATCCCATCACAATAATTGGCCAATACGCTGTAAACTTTCCACCGAACACCCATGGCATGGTCATTCGCACGTGCGCCAATGTCAGCACTAGGAAAATCTCTGAAGCATAGACGTAACGCATACGCCCACGTTCATCCAGATCAAAGGGGTCTTCGTTTGGCAGAACAGCGAAAGCAATTCCCAACAGACAAATTCCAAACAGCGTCAATAACACAGCGACGATCGCAGGCCACCCAATCAAAACCGCACCAGAATCAGCAAATTGCGCAAATTCCACAGCCAACAAAATTGCCAGTGTAGCGAGTCCAATAAAGGCCACAACTGGCAAATCTGCACGCAAACTCTTTCGCCATAGACTTTCGCCGATCACGTGACGCATAACCACCAAGCGATAAGAAACCAGAATTGCCTCGGCAATCAGAATCACAATGACCAAACGATTGATTCCCTGCCAACCAGCCAAACTCACCGACGGCAACAAAGCCCAACTCCAAAACACCAAATTTACTATTGTCAGCCGAACACTGGCCGTTATCAGCCTCTGGTCTTGCTTGTTGCGCACAAGTAAAGCAAAGGAAGCTGGCAAAGCGAATGAAGAACTTGCCACCAGCAATCGCGCTCCAAGTGAAGCAGGGGGTAAAGCAATCGCAAAACTGATCAATACGACTACGCACGTCAACAATGAGTTCCAAGCCAAAACCCAACTTCGGACACTTTCTCCCGCTCCGCTGGTCTGCGCGATGTTAAGACTTTCCGCCAATTGAGCCAGAGCCTCACGCTTTCGCCAAAGGTAACTGGCCCCAAGTGCGTAGAGCGAAAACGCCGATGCGGTGAATACCACCAAGTTGTATTTCGTCAACGGAACAACACAACAACCTTCCAAAATCACTATGCCGCCAAGCAAATACAGTCCACGTAGCGAGGCCACCAAGTTCTCTTCCCATAAATAAGCAACCAGCAACGCCGCAACGGAAGCAATTGCTGCCCAATTCAACCAAACTGTTACAGGGTGATCGGAGGCGAAAAGCCAGATGGACCAATGAAACGCACTGAGTAAAAAGCACGTAGGCAGCGTCAAAATGATGGTTTGGCGATGAAATGGATGGCGATCCAAAGTCGGGCGCATCAGCTTCAAATCCAGCCACAACCAAAGCAGTGATGTCAGGGACATCACCATGACATTAATCGCCAAAAACTCAGGCAGCTTATCAAGCACATCCCAATATCTGGCGAACAATAAAGACGCGATCAGATTGCAAAGAGGCGCGCTCAGGTAAACATAACCACGCCTCTTCAACGCAATCGCCAACCACCCAAACAACAGGCTCAAATTGGCCAAAGAACCTACTGTCCACCAAATCGAATTCGGAGCTTCAATGCCACGCAAGGTCAAAGCTAACAGCGCCAGGCCTAAGCTTATTGCCCAAGCAACGGACGAATCCCCATTCTTAATTCTCAGCCGGTCAAAACCGAAGCGGCGCGCAGCAAGGATTAGCCAGGCCCCCAAGGAAATACCGATCATCAAGCCATGATAGCTCGCCCAACCATCAATGGCGCGATTCAAGCTGCAAACAATCAGAGAACTAATTGCCAGCAATCCCAGACCAAAATGAGTGACGTTCAGTTTTACAAACCACCCGCCAGATTGCACTTTGCGTAAATTCAACCAGGCGAATGCTGACAACAGCATTGCTGCCCATCCCCACTCGCTACCAATTGCGCTGACCGTCTGGCTGGAAACAAATGGCTGCACGACAATTCGCGTAGCCGCAAAAGCCAGCATTAGCAGACTTGCCAATAACGTCACAATAATTTGCGTTTGAAGCATCTGGCTGACTGGCCGTTTAACCTCGTCCCTCTTCGCCAGCCATTCCCTTCCCCATAACCAACATACCGACACAGCAGCAGAAGTAAGAACATTGACTTGTAGAGCCGTTATCAGTCCCACGTCGGCTAATACACATCCAATCGTGGAAGAAAGATTTAAGACCAACCCAGAGGTAAAAGCATAAATTGATGACCGGTCACGCGTAGCGGGCGCTGCTAATGCCAAACTTACAAAAAATAACGGCGTGAGGAAAACAAGCAATGCTGCAAAGGAAATCGGTTCGCCCAACTTCATCAAAGACATCACGGCAGTAAGCGCCAAAACTGGAACGGCAAAAAGCGCCAGAGATTCTGCGCGAGCCAAACTAGCCAGCCCTGCTGAACGCTCACGCATATCTGGCCAATTGAAAAGCTGGCACATTTGCCGGAGCGGATCGCGAAAAATAATCGGCAGTGCGATGAGCACAAAACTGATTGCCGTCAGCCAGCGAAGCGCCGACATCGTTGATCCATCAATTGGCCAACGCCCTGCCGCCAGCAAACAACCGCAAGCCACTAGCACCATCATCGCCATCGGCAGGCGCTTTCTAAACTGCTCCCACAAACTGATAAAAAACACGATTGCCAGCGACAGCAGCAATAGCCAGGAACCGAAACCACGTGCGCGAGTTGCGTTTTCACTAAGAGATTCAACCGGCGAAAACACCGGCATCAAAAATGATCCACCAATGCCATTAAGACTGAGCAGGATCAAAAGCAGCCAAGCCAACGCAGTAACAATTTGATCAACTGTTGGCCAAGGCGGAAAAAGCAGCTTTTCAAAATTTGCAGCCCTGCTTTCAGGCAATTGCATCACGCGACGAGCTTTCAATCGCACAGCAACCCACGCCAGGCTCAGCAAAACCAGCGCGATCCCCTGAGCCTGTAACCGTAGCGGATCACTCCAGGATAAATGCGATG
The DNA here is from genome assembly GCA_964639915.1 of uncultured Heliomicrobium sp. Lineage (GTDB taxonomy): Bacteria > Acidobacteriota > Blastocatellia > RBC074 > RBC074 > RBC074. The sequence goes on along the minus strand of CAZXHW010000166.1, from coordinate 4,710 downwards.
GCAATGCGCGAGCATCAAACACGGCGGCAACGCCACAAAAAACGCTCAATGCCAATAACGCCTGGAAAGCCGTGAACAGAACAGGCCAGCGCTTCATGACAGCCAGCGCAAACCAAATCACTGACAGCCAGAACAGTCGAATGGTCATTTGCTCCATCGTTATCCAGCCGCCGAACAGCACAAATGGAGCTACGGCAATTGAACCGACTAAAGCGGCCATGCTTGCCGGTTTTACGAAGACTCGCTGAACGTTCTCGCTTCGCGCTCGCAAAACGATGGATGCAATCGTCGCTAAGCTGGCAAACGTCAGCACAGACAAACGCACGGGGTGATACGGCGCAAGCTGGTAACCGAACTTGAATGCAAATGCTTGCAAAAGCATCAGAAGAGACAGACCTAAGCCAATCCAGCTTGAGATGAACTGCTTGCGGTACCAGGCGATGACAAAAGCAGCAGCAGCAAAGAACAAATACACCAGCGCCAGTTGTTGAGGGTCCCCTGCTTTTCCGAAACCGTGCAAGGTCAGAATTAACAAACTGAAGAAAGCCGAGGCCACGACGGCAATTTCATAAAGATATGATTCTGTTTTGCGCCCTACTCGACACCACACCTCTGCCAGTACAGCAAACAAAACAAACAACGTCAGCCATGAAATGCCTGCTGTGCGCGTCCAGAAGCTGGCGATTAACGCAGAGCTTTCTTCCATCCAATCCGGATAGCCGCCGAAAAGCACATTTGCGCCCAACAAATAAGCCAGCGTAAAAAGCCCGATGGCTGTGGCGTGCGCCAATCTCAGCTTTAACCGCCAAGCCAGGACGCCACAGATGGCGCCGTTAATCAGAGCGATCTGGATAAACGGCACAGGCCGAGGCCAAGCCAATGCCAGCCCGCCAAACGCCAATAACGCTCCCAACAGAGCCACGCTCGTGGCGACAGTTTTTGTTTTGCCGGACAACCTGCTGTCATCTCGCAACGTTAGCCCACAGGCAATTGCAGGCACGCCAAACAGCGTTATGAAAACGGCAAAAGAGCGAGCCGTAACACTGAAAATCCCTGACTTGATCAGCAACAAACTAAACGGCAACACAGCCGCAAACGAGGCTATACCCAACAGAACAAAAACCCGGTTTGCTTTTTGTTCGCTGTCTTCCTGTTTCGCGTCGCGTAGCATTTTCCACGATGCCAACCAGTAACAAACCAGCGGCACGATGCCTAAGCAAACGGCTGCGGCTCGATTGCTTTGCCAGTGTTTTGCAACCAGCATCGAAAACGATGGCACCAAACTGACTCCAGCCAGCAGCCAGGAACTGTTTGGCACAATGACTTTGCCAGCTTGGTAAACCAGAAATAGAAACAGCCCCAAGGCGGCAAACTCGCCGCCTAAAATAATCGGCGAATTGGGATTGGCAGTTTGCGAAAACGCCGTTATCGCCAGAAAGTTAAGCGGAACCAGCAACGTCGAAATCGTCAACGCACCCCGGCTGGTTGTAGGCAGTTTCCAGCGATGCGCGCTGTAAAACCCGATGCCGAACAGCCCAGCAGTTACGCCGACAAAGACGGAAAACTTCAGCAACGGCACAGCCGTAATCTGCGACCACAAACTGATCACCAAAGCCAACGAGCAGCCAATAATCAGCAACCCGCCGACGATCTCACCCCAGCGAATGCTGCTTTCTTCCATGAAGGTTTCCAGCATTTCCGCGAAGGAGCGCCGTGGTTCGCGTGGCGGCTCCGGCTGGGTATGAATTGGCTCAGATTGGCTTTCATTACCAACGTTTTGCTTGAGATGCTGTGAAGCTGCAAATGCTGGCTCGGCATTAGGCTCAGAAGCTTTAGATGGCTGAGGAAAAACTTGCGGGGTGTTTGGTTCAGTGAGCTTCACCTCAGATTTAGGAACCGACGCAGGTGCCTGAGGTTCAGAGACTTCACTCTTTTGCTTGACTGGTTGTTGAGACCGCATTGGTTGAGTCAGCCGTTCGCGCTCTTCTTCAATGGCCTTCATCACACTGCGATAAGTCGCCAAATCAATCTTGCCTTGGTTCAGAAAGCGATCTAACTGACGCGAAGTCATCGCCAAATCGGCAAGCGGGTCGGCATTGGTATTCACTTTTTGCGGACGCCCGCACGAAGGGCAAAAATCATCTTTGAGGCCAAGACTTACACCACATCCCGCGCATTGGGAAATCAGCGAAACTGCTTTTACCGGTTCCGGCGATTTGCCCAAAAAGGCATGAAGGATTTTGGCAAGCGTCCACCAAATGGCATGGCCAATGACTGTAATGATGCCAAGAACTACCAACAGGCCAACGAGAATTTCTATCTCCATCTATTCCTCCCAAATTTGGGAAAAGAACTCCAGGGTTACCGACCGGGTGTCGTCGGATTCCAACTCTTGTCGTTTGTCGCCGTCATCAATGACGGCTTTTGAACTATTTGAAAGCTTCACCGTCGCCTGAGCAACTACCAAAACACAATTGCGAACTCAAAGCCTTTCTAAACGCACAAGCGAGCTTCAAACCAAATCGGGATCAACCTGATCTTTTCACTTGACAGAGATTAGCGGCGAAGTCTGGCAATGGCGATCCAGGTTAGGTCACTTTTCTCATTGTCACACTGTTGTAAGCTCAGGCTTGAGCGCTGGTCAGAAATTTTTCAACGTAACCGCGCAGTTCCACAAGCGAAGTATCGGAGATGATTTGGAAAGTGCGGACCCGAATTCCAGGCGGGATTTGTGTGGCTGTGGCGGCATCCGTAATCACAAACGAAGCTGATCGCAACCCTTTCTGCCAACCACTTTTGCGCGCGTCGCGAAAATCCAGCGCGTCCGGATCCAGCTTCACAGCCGCCAACATGGAGCGCGCATAGTTCAAAAACGTGGGCCAGCTTGAAGCGACGGTGATCAACTCTTCAACGGAAGGCGGTGTTTCGCCTTTGAGCGTTTCTGTAACTGACCGGGTGCGAATGAGCAAACAAGCCATTTTGGGCGGCAAAGCGGCTGAGACAATTTCGGCTTGCCCATACAATGCAACCGGCACAGCGCCGACCAGATTGCTGCGGTTATCGCAATCTTGAATGCTGGCGCCTAAGGTGCGAAACCCCGTGGCATTGCGAATTTCAGCCATTAGGATTTCTCGAAATTCAGGGTCCGGATCAATTACCAAAAAATGATCCGGCGGCTGCAACCGCAACCAATGTTTAACCCGTGACTGAACTTCAGCAAGAGAAAAACCTTTACGGCGAGCGACCTGGAGAAATTCCACGATCAGATTATCCAGGTCCAGTTGCGCTTCCAGCTCAACTTCGCGGTCAAACTGGCGAACGTAAATTCCGCTGCCCGCGCGCATTTCTACCCAGCCAAGCTCAGTAAGTTCACTATACGCAGCGCTGACTGTATTGGAATGGATTCTCAGGCGTCGAGCGAGTTCACGCGTGCTGGGAAGTTTTTGGCCAGGCTTCAAATCCTGACTCAGAATGGCCAGTTTGACCTGCGCCATCAATTGTTCGCGGATAGAAACATCACTGTCTTTGGAAAGCCAGATTTGCATGCATGCGATTGGCAGTTCAGGAGCTTGAGATTTGGCTCGCTCATAAAGACCGTTGAGCGAAGAGTTACGTTTTTGATTTAACAGCTAAATAAGTGCTGCCGGAACTTTGATGCAGATACCTGAATTATCTGCATCAAAGCTCCAGCTTTTAGTTTTGGCTGAACAAGATTAAGGCTGAAATAGTCGGCATATAGCCAACTTATCTCCCCTTCACGTCGTAACAGGTCAACGTATTCTGATCGCGGACGTAAAGCTTGCCACCTGCCACAACTGGATGCGCCCAGCTATTTTTGCCAAGGTCGTTAATCGTAAACCGGCCTTTTTCGCTGTACGCTGTCGGCGAAGCCTCGGCCAAGCCGACGACATGATTCTCGCCAAGCAAGTACAACATTCCATCAGCATACGTCAGAGAGCCTTTCCCAACGCTCCGATTCACCCACATTCGTTTGCCCGTCGCAAACTCCATACAGGTTAATGCCTCGTTGGAAAACCCGTAAAGGTATCCGTTCACCAGCACGATCCCGCCGTGATGATTCATCATTTCACGCGTGAAATACGCTTCCTGCTGTTTCACTTCGCCGCCTTGCGCGGTCAAATTCAACAACGCGCCGCCGGTTCCATACGCGGAAGAAAAGAATACTTTGTTATCGGCAAACACGGGCGTTGTGCAATTGGCAGTTCCGTTCGCTGCCTTGTTGTAGGTCCACATCAGCTTTCCATCGCTGGCTCGTACACCCACAGCCGCGCTGGAAGTAAAGTTCATGATTGTCCGCACGCCGCTGACATCGGCTGCAATACAGGAAGAATAAGCGGCCTCATCGCTCAAACCCGCCGTCTTCCAAACCGTCTGGCCGGACATTTTGTCCAGAGCCACAATTCCTGCGTCTCGGCCGCCAGGAGAAACAATCAGGCGATTGCCATCCACCAAAGGCGATTCGCTGATCAACCAGCCCGGATTGCTGCCGCCAAATTCTTTTAAGATGTTTTTGCGCCACACCGCCGACCCGTCACGCGCGCGTAAACACGCCAAATCCCCACTTTCCGTCAACACATACATCCGATCTCCGTCTATCGTGGGAGTTGCGCGCCGCCAATTGCCTCGTCGTTCGCTTCCCTTCGGCCCAAAAGCCGTTGACCAGACTGTTTAGCCATCAGCACGGTTCAA
>CAZXHW010000165.1:0-11549 GCA_964639915.1 uncultured Heliomicrobium sp. | reverse complement strand
CAAATGCCGTGACCGGCTCTTGGATGCGCGTGGCGAAATCGTTTTGAGTTTCAGGCACAGACGAGGACGCCGATTCCGGCTGCGGACAGTATGGACAATACTGATAAATGGCGCTGTAAACATGGCCTTGCGGGCAGTTGATTAGCGACGAAGTGGGCATGGACGGTCGCGGAAATGGGTTGCCGCAATTGCCACAAAATTTTGCGGAATCCATGTTCTGGCTACGACAAACCGGACAAGTCAGCATCTGAATCCTCCTCAATCTCGATTAAATCAAATCCTCATTTACGGCTTTGGCAAGACTCTCAAGCACAACGGAAACGAATAGCAATTTTTGGGGGGCGTGAACCGACGCCGCGCATACTACCATGCCAGGAAGCAGTACGACAGACTGTAATCGCCCTAACTCGATTCTTCCTGTCATTTGAGGTGATGGCAGAAACGTCTTTTCGGTTGACCGCCGTATGGCATCTGCTTAGACTGTGTGCCGTCAGGAAAAAATTGTTTCTGACGTTCACACTCAAATGACTGGTAACGTTCAGGAAGACTTTCAAGCAAACGCTCACAGCAAAGTTTATGGTGCCTGGTCGAAAAAGATATTGTTGTGGCTGATGCCGGAACGTTGCTGCATCTCCCCTCTGGCTCCTGGTTAATGCACAGTTCGATCAGTGCTTTTTCTTTGTAGCATCCCTTCATTGTCGAACATTAGGTTGGTGTTTGTTGGCCGGATTTTGTCCGGTGAGCTATCCAGTTCTATGCCTCCCCGTTAAGGCGTACCTCTGAATCAGTCAATGGCCTTGATCGCACCGTTGAAAACCGGTGTGATATTTGAAAAGTAAGGAAAATGATTATGCGATTTACAGTGCGAAATCTGGAGTCATCTTTGTCGAATTTTTATGCAGGTCGCCGGTGGGGGATGTGGCTGATTGCCTGTACGCTGGCCTTGGTTGCCGGGCATTGGCTGAGAACAGGGCAGGCGGCAGCGGGAACAATTACCGGAGTTGTGTTTCAGGATTACAACTCGAACGGCGCGCGGGATACCGGCAAAACGGTTTCCAATGGTGGTTCAGGCAGCACCAATCTGGCGGAGGATCGAGGCATCGCGGGCGTTACGGTAACAGCTTACGATTCATCAAACGCCGTAGCTGGGACAGCGACAACAGGCGCTGACGGGAATTATTCGCTCAACGCCACGGGCAATGCGCCGTATCGAGTTGAATTCACTGCCATTCCCGCAGGCTTTCAGCCAGCGCCAGCCGGAGCCGATTCCAAAACTACGGTTCAATTCCTTGCGGATAACAATGCTTCCAATATCAGTTTGGGCCTGGTTATTCCTGCTGAATTTTGCCAGGACAATCCTACGCTGGTAACGGGCTGTTACGTTGGCGGAAACCAGAACACTGACGATCCCGGCCTGATCTCATTTCCTTATTCTGCTGGTTCGACGCGGGAATCCGGAGCTGCGCCATTCACAGATTTTGACCAGCCTTCACCCGCAAAAGTCGCGTCAGCGCGTCAGGTTGGAACGACCTGGGGATTGGCGTATGCGCGATCAACCAAACAAATTTATGCGGCGGCCTTCATGAAACGCCACACAGGATATGGCTCCGCTGGAACTGGCGCGATTTACCAGATCAATCCTGCAACGGGCGTGGCAACGACTTACGCAGATCTGAACACGATCTTTGGAGCAAACACGGCTGGTGCTGACGCGCACGATAATAATGATTTTGACCGCGACAACGGCAATACAGGATGGGACGCCGTTGGAAAAACATCGCTTGGCGGCATGGCGGTTTCTGAAGATGACAGGAAACTTTACGTGATGAATCTGGCTGACCGCCAGCTTTATGAATTGCCGCTGGACAACACTCCGGCTGTCGCCACCGTTCGCCGCAAAGCCGTGCCGCTGAATGCTCCCGGATGCCCCAGCGCGTCCGATGTCAGGCCATTTGCTGTAACCGTAAATGCTGGAAAGATTTATGTCGGAATGGTTTGTTCCGCCGAAAGCACGGTCACGCCCGCCTTACCGGATGGTGACATGACCAAAGCACAGGCTTATGTATACACGGTTGACCCAACGACTTTGGATTTCAGCGCTTCACCGGTTTTTCAAGCGGCGTTGAATTACCCGCGCCGCTGCGCTGACAGCGCGCAAGTTGGGCCGGGGAATTGTTTTTCGGCGGCTTGGCGTGTGTGGTCGCCGGTTTACCGCAATATCGGAAATGGCGATGGAGTTGGTATCGCCAATCTGGCGCGCGGCATTTATCCGCAGCCCATGCTGACCGATTTAGCGTTCGAAAACGGCAACTTGATTTTGGGATTGCGTGACCGTGCTGGAGATCAATTCGGCAATGCGGCCTTGGATAATCCCGCCGAAGCGATTTTGCGATATTACGGTGTCAGCGCGGGCGACACGTTGAAAGCTTGCGGCAGTCCTGCGACCGGCTGGACGCTGGAAAACAATGGACGATGCGGCGGAATGGGATCGGCTCCGCAAAATTCCGGCGAAGGACCGGGCGGCGGTGAGTTCTATTTCCGCGACGAATCAGCGCCGTTTACAGATGAAATTTTCATGGGCGGGTTGGCGCAAATTCCCGGATATTCGGATGTCGTGATCAATGCCTTTGACCCGATTCCAATTTTTGACTTCGACAATCTGTTTGATGGCGGCCCCCGCTGGCTTCGCAATACCAGCGGATCGCTGGCAAAAACTTACCGCATTTATAACGGGAATCTGGGGTTGTTGGGGCCGTTCGGCAAGGCGAACGGTCTAAGCGACATTGTGCCGTTGTGTGATTCCGCGCCGATTGAAATCGGCAATCGCGTCTGGCGAGATACCAATGGCAACGGGATTCAAGATGCTGGAGAACCAGGGCTTAGCGGGATCCGCATCAGGCTTTTGAAAAATGGCATTCAGGTTGGAGAAACCACAACCAATTCCAACGGCGAGTTTTATTTCAATGACGCAAATGTCAGCACTCGGGTGCTGCCGGAGATGACTTACGATATCGCGATTGATACAACGCAGTCAGTCCTGAACGGTTTTACCCTAACAATGGCGAATCAGGGCAGCAGCCAAAACAGTGACAGCCGGGATTCCGACGCTGTCGTTTCAGGGATTGACGCAGTCGTACGATTGACCACCGCAGGCGCGGGCGCATCAAACCACACTTTTGATATTGGATTTGTTCAGCCCGGCGGCCCCATTACAGTTACTTGCCCGCCAAATGTGACGGCGACAATCACTGTCACCGGTGCGACTTCAGCAGTGGTCACTTACCCAACGCCAACGACAACCGGTGGGGCAACAAACGTCACTTGCACGCCACCATCCGGGTCAACGTTCTCTCTGGGAACCACGACGGTTTCCTGTGTGGCCAGCAATGCCGTTGGCTTTGTCACCTGCAGCTTTTCGGTCATTGTTCAGCAACAGACACCTGCAATTACCTGCCCGATCAATATGACCGTAACGGCGACGACTTCAACCGGCGGAGTTGTGACTTACCCGACACCAACGGCCACCAACGGAGCTACGGTAACTTGCACGCCGCCCTCTGGTTCGACGTTCCCGATTGGAACCAGCACTGTGACTTGCACTGCCACCAATTCAGTAGGCTCTGCTTCGTGCCAATTCACTATGACGCTGACTCCTGCAGCGCAACCGCCAACGATTACCTGACCGATTAATATGACGGTGACGGCAACGACTTCGACTGGAGGCGTGGTGACGTATCCAACGCCGACAGCAACCAATGGCGCGACAGTGACTTGCACGCCGCCATCCGGTTCGACATTCCCAATTGGAACGACAACCGTGACCTGTATGGCAACGAATTCTGTGGGATCGGATTCATGTCAATTTACCGTAACGCTGACTCCAGCGACGCAACCGCCGATGATTACTTGTCCGATTAATATGACCGTGACGGCAACAACATCAACCGGTGGAGCGGTGACATATCCAACGCCGACAGCGACCAACGGAGCGACCGTCAATTGCGCACCGCCGTCGGGTTCGACGTTCCCTGTTGGAACGACGACGGTGACCTGCACGGCGACAAACTCGGTAGGTTCGGCTTCGTGCAGCTTCACGGTGACGCTGACTCCGATGATGGCGAAATCGAACAAATGCGACACCATCTGTTTCCGTTCGCCGCAGTATTACCTGTTGAATCTGGACAGTTTGCCGCGAGGAAGCGTGCTGATTGGTGGCGCAAACAGTAACCAACCCACTAGCAACCGCTCGCAAATTGCGTTGGCATTGAAAGGCACGGCAACAGGCTTTGGATTGACTCCGTCGCAACGATTGAATCAGGAATTCGTTGCGGCGCAATTGAGCATTATCGCTGCTGGCGGCGACGGCTCGCCGGTCGCTTTCAATGCTTTCTGGAGCATGTTGAGTTGTTACAACTTGAATTTTGCTTCGGTCGCATTAAGCAACGGCGTGACGCTTAGTCCAGCTTCAATGCTCAACGATTTATTTGAGCAGGCTCAACTTGCCATCCGTCAAAATCGCCCGGCGGATTTTGACAAGTTGGCTGCAATTTTTGACTTGCTTAATGGCAATGATCCATTGGGTCGCTGTGGCAGGTAGCGCATAAAGCTGTTCAGTCGAAATGCAGACAGGATTAGCGAGATTTTCAGGCTCCAAAAAAACGGGCCGATTGCCAGAACCGCCAAAGCTTGGCATTCTGTCAATTCTGAAAAATCTTGTTGATCCTGTCTGAATTTTTTTGCTGACTGATTACGATGCCTCACTTCTTTGATGCCCCAACCCGCCGCGCCAGCCTGTGGCTGGCAGTTTTTGCGATGCTTGGCGTTTTGCTCGTCTGGCTTTATCCGGACGCTGAGCAACAAGATTCGGCCTACCATTTTCTGTTTGCGCGCTGGGCTGGACAGCACCCTCACTATTTCGTCAGTGTCTGGGCCAGACCGCTTTTTACAATCGTCTATTTTCTTCCAGCCCAATTTGGATATGCAGCGGCGAAACTGCTTACAGTGGCGATTAGCCTGGTTACCGCCTGGCAAACATTTCGACTGGCTCAGCAAGTCGGAATTCGTCGAGCCGAACTGGCTATGCCGCTGCTGTTTTTACAACCAGCCTTTTTTGCCCTTTGCTCTGTGACAATGACTGAAACCCTGTTTGCGCTGGTGTTTGTCGTGGCGTTGCGGCTGCATCTGAAGGGAAGAATCAAAGCCGGAATGTTGATGGCTTCACTGCTGATCTTGATCAGACCGGAAGGCTTTTTTCTGGGGATGCTTTGGGGAATCTGGATTTTGCGAACTCAACTGCAAAACGATGACAACGGGAGCTACAGTTGGGCAAAAGTTTTTCGCAATCCACAATGGCTGCTTTTGGCGACTGGGATGTTTGCTTGGTGGGCTGGGGCCTATTGGCTAACCGGGGATAAGTTGTGGATCGCCCACGATTGGCCACCCGATTGGCGAGTAGATGGGCAGGCAAATGGGACTGGGCCAATTTGGTGGTACGCCGCCCAACTTCCGTTGATCGCGGGATTGCCGCTCTTTTTTCCTTTTCTGGTAGGCTTGTGGCAATCGGTAAAACGGCGCGAACTGGCCTTTGCTACGTCGTCGTTCCTGACGCTGTTTATTCTACATTCGCTGATGTTTACTCAGGGATGGTTTGGATCTGCCGGTTACGCACGATATTTCGTTTGTGTTTCGCCCGGTATCGCGCTGATTTCCCTGGCAGGGTGGAACTATTTGGCCGAAAATCGAAGCCGCGTTTTTAACCTGTCAAAGTTCTCAGTCAGCTATGCCGTGTTAATCATTGCCTGTCTAAGTTGTCTGTTATACGTTGACAGCATTCGATTTGCGCGCGACGCCTGGGCGGCAGAATCTATGCATGATTGGATTCGCTCCTACCATCCGGAGCTTTTTGAGCCGAGTTCCAGCAATCATTACGCCCGTTTGATCAGCAGCCAGGCTTTTCCCCGAACTTTGTTGGATCGTGATCCTTTGGAAAATCTGGCTTTTACTGGTGACCGTGAGCGGAATTTACAACTACTTCGCCAAACGCCTGATGGAACCCTGGTGCTTTGGGAAGACGAAACCGGCCCTAAATGGTATCAATTACGCGCAGAAGATTTCGAAATTGCAGGTTATGAACGTTTGACCTCTCAGGATTTCAGGCTGCAAGGGTATCTGATCCGTTTGCCAGGGAATTGGATTGGCGGTTGGAGAGTTCAGCGCATGCATTGGTTTTATAAGAAACCGCAGCTTAGCCGTCAGTTATGAAGGTTTTAGCGGAAAGAAATTTCCCAAATTCATGATTCTCAACCAACCCAATCATAGTTTCGATGCAACAAAGGCTGCGGGCAGTAACCGATTGACTTATAAGAATTAAAACCGTTGCCAGCTTATCAATCGTTTGTGTAAGATTCGCAAGTCACATAATATGGCATCGGATGTGACAATAGAAGTTGATTGATTCCCAATTGACTCCTCACTTCACACTGTAAAGTTAATTTTGCCCACGGAGTTCGGACCTCTCACAATAGTTCCGGCTCAAATCATATAAATGTGATCTCGCCCCCGGTGGCCGACTTGAGATAGTCGGTCAGGCTCAAAGTAAATTGAAAAAGCTTGAAGAAACCAGTCAGACAGGTGCGACCGATTGTTTACTTTGCTTTCGGTCTGATTGGCCTGACTGTCAAAGACAAAGATGCGCCGCCGAAGGTTGGTCATTCGTGACGACAACACCTCGCTTGTCGGTGGTGGCCGTAATTTTCAACGTAGGACTTTTATTGTAAGAACTTTTCGGAGGGATTTTATGACCCAGAAATTTATTCGTTGCTTGACTCACTCTGCGTTTATTGCCTGCGCCGTCATGCTGATGAGCGCCGCTGCATTTGCTCAATACCCTGCTGGATCAAGCAGCATCGGCGATATGAAACCGGGCAGCGTGCTTTTTTTCAGTCGGTATAGCAGCAACCCAGCCAACCCGGCGATGGGCGACACACAAATCAACATTACCAATGTCAATCAGAGCGTGGGAGGAAATGTTCACCTGTTCCTGGTGGATGGCGCGACATGTTCGATTGCCGATTCCTTTGTCGGTCTAACGCCGAATCAAACGGCTAGTTTTCTGGTCAGCGATTTTGATCCGGGCATCACTGGTTACATCGTCGCAGTGGCAACCGGTGGCGGAGGCCCAACCCAATTCAACAGCTTGATTGGTTCGGAATTTATTCGCGAAACCAATGGTTTGACGGCTTATTTGCAAGCAATCACGGTCGCTAAACGTTCGCCGGGTGACGTTATTCCGGACGGTGATGGCCAGATGGTGTTGAACTTCAACGGCGTGGATTACGAACAGCTTCCAAACTCTTTGGCTGTGGCGACGTTCAACAGCCAGACGGTAGACACAAACTATTTGTCCATTTTCAGCCCATCGAACAATTTGACGATTGGCGGAGCCACTCCAACCAGCGTTTTCACGCTGCTGTACAATGATACTGAGGTCGCCATTTCCAGCAGCTTTACCGTGAGTTGCTATCGGTACGAGACTTTTGTCTCGCTGTTTAATCGCGGAGGCGGTATTAATCGCCACGTTCCGTCGGGAAGAACTGGCTGGATTCGCATGACGTCTTCGAGCCGTCCGATTCTCGGATCGGTGTTTGGACGAGGACCGGTGTTTACCGGAGGCCACAATTTGCACGCGCTGCAATTGTTAAGCTCCTATTCGATCATTGTTCCTTACTTCTAAACCTGGAAGTAATTGACCGGATTCGACTGTCCGTTACGGACTCAACAAAACGCGGGGCGAAAAGCGAAGGCTTTTCGCCCCGCGTTGTTTTTTGCATAGGCCGGTTCGTGGCATGATGTCCGAGAGGTTTTTATGCTTGCGAAATTAAGAGTCGTGATTGCCGACGATGAACGTCCGGCGCGCTCCTTTCTGGCGACGACACTAAAATCATTCGAAGATGTTGACTTGATCGGGGAAGCTTCCAACGGAGCAGAGGCGGTAGAGTTGATCGAGCAAAAACGGCCTGATCTGGCTTTGCTTGATTTGCAGATGCCAGAACTGGATGGATTGGGCGTTGTGCGGTCGCTTCGCAAAGACAGACTTCCGCTGTTTGCCTTCGTCACGGCTTATGACGAATACGCCGTCAAAGCTTTTGAATTAAATGCGGTGGACTATTTACTGAAACCGGTTGAGCGCGCGCGATTGCGCGACACGATCAATCGCGCTCAGGAACGTCTGGAGCAAGCTGATTTGAGGGAAATCGAAGCTGAGCGAGCCAGCGCCGCTGCTGCAGATTATGAAACTGCTCGCATAGGTTTTTTAGAACGCATTCCCGTTCGACAGCGCGAAGAGATCGTTCTGGTACCGATTGAAACCGTTTCTTCAATCATTGCCGATGGCGAACTGTTGAACCTAACCACGAATGACAATCACCGATATGTCTTTTCATACAGGTTGAAAGACATTGAAACGCGCCTTGATCCGTCAAAATTTGTCAGGCTCTCGCGCAGCGCGCTGGCCAATGTCAGCCAGATCAGCCGCATCAGTCCTTTGCCTGGCGGAACCTACATTGTCACCCTTCACAACAACCAGCAGCTCAACGTCAGCCGGTTACAGGCGCGCGCATTGCGCGAACAATTGCTGAAGCTTTAGTGCCTTATGAATTTTGTCTTCAATCTTGCCTATCGCGAAATGCGAGCTTCCTGGCATCGGTTACTTTTTTTCTTTCTGTGCATTGCCATCGGCGTCGGTTCAATCGTCGCGCTTAGGTCACTGGTGCAAAACCTGAAATCCGCGCTGCTTGGGGACGCTCGTTCCTTGATGACAGCGGACGTTCAAGCTTCGACCAATAACCCTTGGACCAATGAAGCCAAAGCCGCACTTGAACGCGCTTATGCTTCGCCGATGGTGACGGCGCACATTGATATTCTGGAAACGGCGACGATGGCGCGTTCCGGCGAAGACTGGCTGGGAACGCCAAAAATGGTGGAATTGAAAGCGGTTCAACCTGGCTTCCCATTTTACGGCGAAATGATTCTGGCAGATGGGCAAAAGTATTCGCACGATTTGTACAAAGATCGGGGGGCGCTGGTCAAAGAGACTTTGCTGACGGCGCTTGGGTTAAAGGTCGGCGAAACCTTGAAGATTGGCAATCTGGATTTCACGATTCGCGGCGTGATCGAGCAGGAACCTGGAAACACCATGAACGCATTCAGCATCGGTCCGCGCGTAATGATTAATTACGACGATGCAGTTGCCGCAGGCCTGACCAGTTTCGGCAGCCGCGCACGGCACCGCGTGCTGTTCAAAACACGGGAAGCCGACATGGACCGGCTGGTGACGAGGCTTCGCGATGAATTGTCATCGCAATCCGGCGTTACGGTGCGGTCGTTTCGGTTTTCGCAAGACCGCCTTACCGAATCGCTGACACAGGTTGAAGATTATCTGAGCCTGATTGGGTTGGTGATTTTGGTTCTGGGCGGAATAGGAATTTCCAGCGTCACGCGCGTATTCGTTCAGCAAAAGATGAAAACGATTGCGATCCTGAAAACATTGGGCGGGCGCAATGCGCGCGTGCTCGGAGCGTATCTGATCCAAGTGCTTTTTCTTGGTCTTCTGGGCAGTCTGTTTGGATTGATCCTGGCGCAGGTGCTGGCATGGGTTTTGCCGAAATACTTCACGGGGATTTTGCCGACCAGCGTTGAAATCCGTGTAACTTGGCAAGCTGCTCTTCAAGGCTTGACCATTGGTATGCTGGTATCGCTGTTGTTTTCGCTTTTGCCGCTGCTGCAAATTCGCCAGATCAAACCGATTCTGGTGTTGCGAAGCGCTGAGGCAATAAGCGGAAAACGATTTGACTGGTTGCAAATTCTGGTCGGGATTTTGGTTGTCGCAGGGTTATTGGCCATATCAAGCTGGCAAGCCGGGTCGTTCAAAATCGGCGGCATTTTTCTGGTTGCTCTGGCGACGATGACGTTGATTCTGAATCTGACGGCGACGGTGTTGATGAAGTTTGTTCGTGGGTTGCGCCGTGTGCCCTCGTTTACCATTCGGCAAGGCATCAACAGCCTGTATCGTCCGGGCAATCAAACCCGAATTATTCTGATGGCTGTCGGCCTGGGAGTCTTTTTCGTCGTCGGCGTGCGGTCGCTGCAACTGAATTTGCGCTACGAACTCGGTGTGGATTTGGAGAACTTCAAAGCCGATATGTACCTGATAGACATTCAGCGTGACCAGCGGCAAGTCGTCGAAGACGCCGTTACCAAATACACCGGCACTAAACCTGAAATCATTCCTACAGTTCGCGCGCGCATTGCGGCAATCAATGGCAGCGAAATGAATCTGGATCGTCCGGCCACGGCCAATCCGCCCAGGGAAAATCGTGGAATGCTTGGCCGCGAATATGTGCTGACGTATCGCGCAAAGCTTGAAGACAATGAGAAGATAATCGCTGGAAAAATCTGGGAGCCGACGTCAAGTCCTGAACCGGAAGTTTCCATCGAAGAAATTATGCACGATGAAAAGATGTATAACGACCGAGGGTTAAACGTTGGCGACGCAATAACGTTTGATGTGCTTGGCCGGAAGATCACTGCACGCGTGACCAGCATTCGCCGCGTGGATTGGCGCAACGCGCGAACCGGGTTTCTGGTCATCTTTCGCCCCGGATCGCTGGACGATGCGCCCGCGATGTACATCAGCGCCATCAAAGGGCCTGCTGAAACCACCGCGCGTGCGCAGCTTCAGCGCGAATTGGTGGATAAGGCTTCGAACATATCTGTCGTGGACATACGCGACATCATCGAAATCGCTCGCGGCATTGTGCGCAAAGTCTCGCTGGCGGTTTCCTTTGTCGGAGGCTTTGTTTTCCTGAGTGGATTGCTGATTCTGATCGGTTCAGTTGCGATGACGAAATATCATCGGCTGTACGAATCGGCGATTCTGAAAACGCTGGGTGCAAAACGGAAACTGATCATTTGGACACTGCTGGTTGAATATGGCGTGCTGGGATTGCTGGCGGGGTTGATTGGTTCGACGGCGGCGATTGGGCTGACCTGGGCAATCAGCGAACAGGCATTGAAAATTCATTGGCGCTTTATTCCTTCAGTCAATTTGCTTGGTGTGCTGGTGACGCTGATTTTAGTAATTCTGGTCGGCGTGCTTTCAAGCTGGGATGTGATGATCAAAAAGCCCTTGGGAATTTTGAGGAATGAATAGAGAACAAACACTGCAATTGCTCAACAACCATCAACCCGCCGACGTGCATGAAACGCAGATGCTGGAAGACATCAAACAATTCGTGCGCAGCTACGACAACTTTCATTCGCGCCAACAACTGGCTGGACATCTGACGGGCTCTGCATGGGTCGTAAGCGAAGATCGAACGCACGCTTTGTTGACCTATCACGGCAAGTTTAATTGCTGGGTTCAACTTGGCGGTCATGTCGAAGAAGATGCTGACATGCTCAGCGCTGCATTGCGCGAAGCTTGTGAAGAATCCGGATTGATAAACGTCATGCCGATTAGTGATCAAATCTTTGATGTGGACGTTCATGCC
>CAZXHW010000164.1:0-11559 GCA_964639915.1 uncultured Heliomicrobium sp. | reverse complement strand
CGTAATGGTCATCAGGATGGCCGAAATCGAAGTCAATTGCTTCATCACCTTATTCAGCCGATTGCCTGAAACTGACAGATAGGCATCCATCGTCGAACCGACGATTTCACGCAAGGTGTCAATCGCTTCGACAACGCGAATCAGATGGTCGTACACATCCTGGAAGTACACCAGCGTTTCGCGGGAAAAGATCGGCTGTTCGCGTTTCAACAAGGTATTGAACACTTCGCGCACAGGCGAAACCGTGCGGCGCATAAACAGCAATTGTTTTTTGACGCGGAAGATTTCCTCCAGTGCTTCGGGGTGGAAATCGTCAAAGATTTGTTCTTCCAATTCTTCCAGCCGATCCGACAACCGGTCGAGCAGCGACAGATATTCGTCCACAATGGGGTCAATCAGCAGATACGTGACAATTCCGGTTCGGCGTTCGGCCAAATCCGTCCAGCCGCGCCAATGTTTGCGCGCGGCTTCGATAGCGCGAATTGACTGGCTGTGTACGGTGACGATGTAATTTGGGCCCAGAAAGATATTCAGTTCGCGAAGTTCCAATTGGCAGTCGTCGTTCAAGCTGGCTTCGTAAACAACGATGAAATAGTAACCGGGGTATTCGTCAATTTTCGGGCGTTGATGCGGGTGTCGGCAATCTTCAATGGCCAGAGGGTGAAAGCCGAATTCGCGCGCCAAATCATCAAAATCCTGATCTTGGGGGTCGTTTACATCCGCCCAAACAACGCTCAAAGGATTTTGGCAAAAATCGCTGATCTGGTCCGGGTTGTCAGATTCACAAAAGGCGAGCGAGGAACGGTCTAAAACTAAAGTTGAGATCATTGTTGGGGTTTGTCATTCGTTGGATGAATGTATGAACTTGCCTCCGCCTATTACGTCATCCAGTGCGCGCAAGCGAATCTTTTTCACCTGGTTGATCTTTTCCACCAGGGGTTCGCGGTAATCGAAGGGGATGCTGCGGCTGGCAGTATCCAGGTTGCGCGACTGTTTGAAGATTGCCTGCTCGATTTTCTTCAGACAATTTGTGCGGTCTTTGCTCTGCGAATCGGGAATTTTGCGGGTGTAATCGTCGGCGTAAATAATCAATGAAGTGTATGCGTCAACGTCTTCAACAGCCGATTCATATTGACCAGCCTCAACGCTCTTAATTGCATTGCCCAGCCTTCCCTCTGAAATTTTCAGCGTGGTTTCGACGTGCGATTTTGGCTCGGTCTGTTTGAGGATGCTCTGGACTTCATTCTCGTTTAGCTGTTTGGGCAAAGCCCGATCGTCGGCTTTCTTCGTTTGGCCGATTGCCAGCGACGCAAGCGAGAGGACTATCAATAAATTGAAGATCGTTTTGTACTGCATAACAATTCTTCCGGTCGGGGAACTGTCTAGGGTTAAAGGAGCGGCGTTAAAATAACATTGCTGCCTTGCTGCTGCCAGTCGCTATTTATTTGCCTGGGTTTCTGCCAGGTCGCCGATGAAAGGCAACTTGAACATTTGGCCTTTGTAGGCTTGAAACATGGACCAGCCAGTTCCCGCCAACCAAATCAGCGAATGCAAGTTGGACAACGCCCGATCCACGCGCCAAGGCAGCGGAATGCCTACAATTCCAATCACAATGCTCAGGATAAACAACGCGATGGCAAAGAAAATTGCCTGGTAAGCATGAAACTTGACGAAACGGTCTTTGTTATACGGCGTCAGCACCAAAAACAGAATGCCTGTTACCAACAGCAATGGATAACACAGCATACCGGCAACATTCGGCTTCAATTCTCCGCCGGAAGCCTGCGGTTGATACATGGGTTGGTAAGGCGTCTGACCGTAACCGGGTTGTTGATACTGCTGCTGATAATTGGGCGGCGTTTGATAATTCGGCTGCTGATAAGTCGGCGGCGGCGCAGTTTGGGGCTGAGTCGGCAACAGTTGCGTGCCACACTTGTTACAAAACCGCGCGGTTTCTGCCACTTGCGCTCCGCACTGAATGCAGTATTTGGTCATAAACTTGTCTCCTTTTCAGAACGTCTGTCCGAATCGAATATGAATTGCGCCACGCGGTTGTTGCAAAAAAGCGCCCGGAACGCCAGGAACCGCAAAGGAAGTTGGATTCAGCAAAAAGCCGTAATCCACTCCTACAGGTCCCAGCGGAGTATTGAATCGTAAACCGGCGCCTATCGTATGCGTCATATTTTTCCAGCCAATGTCATTGGTGCGCCGGAAAACATTACCTAAATCGTAAAAAGGCACAAGTCTAAGCCGTTGAGTTAGCGGATAACGCATCTCGAAATTGAAAACGGCTAGTGCGTCGCCGCCTACCGGAATCAGCGTTGGCAAAACAAAAGGCTGACCGGGTTTGGGTTTTTGTGTCGAATCGAACAGAACGTCTTGCGGTCCAGCGGTTTCAAACCGGAAGCCTCTGAGTGTGGTTGCGCCACCCGAAAAGAATCGTTCGCTGATCGGCAACCGTCTTTCGCTGTCGCTGATCATGCCATCGTTGTTGCGGTCAGTGTCGCGATAGGTATCGGCGATGCCGATGCGCGCCGAAAACGCGAAAGTCGTCCCGCCCAGAAGCGGCGTGAAAGACGCGAAGGTTTTGTAGCGTTGATACGATCCGAAGAATTTGTTGAACGATTCATTTCCGCCCAAAAACTTCGACGCAATGGAATGATCGAAACTGATCAACTGGCCACGCGACGGATTCAACACGTTATCGCGTGTGTCATGCGTGAAGCCGAAGGAAAACATTCCCAACCGAATGGCTTGTTCATTGCGCGTAATTTCGGTTTCGGGCAGGTTCTGTTCGTTGAATAGTTTCGCCCGCTCCAGGTTGTAGCGGAATCGCAGCGACGTTCGATCATTCAATTTGCGCTCTGTCTGAATAAAAGCGGCGAAACGGTTCAAGCCGAATGGCTGGCTGTTGGGCACATCTTCGCGAGCGCCGCCGGGGTCGCTGACGTCACGGATTTGCCGCTGTCGCGTGAATGGAAGCAAGTTGCCATTGCGGTCGTAAAAAAACGAAATCGTCGTTGGCCAACGCGTGCCGAACGGTCGCAAATCTGTGAAGGCAAGTTGCGCAAATTGTTCGCGTCGGCTGCCGCGCAATCGCAAACTGAGCGAATCCAGCGAACCGCCCAGGTTCGTGTTTGCGATTTCCATTGAACCGCGCACGCCGTCATCGGTGGAATAACCCAGGCCGTAAACGAACAGCAGCGGCTTGGCTTCGGTCAAATTGACCGTAACTTTATGCGTCGTTTCCTCAGTTCCTGGCGTAGCGCTGGTGGGACGTTCCACGCGAATGGCCACTTCACGGAAAGCATTTGTGGAATAAAGATCGCGTTGCGTTTGCGCAATCTTGCTTGGCGTCAGCACATCACCGGGTTTGAAATCAAAATATCTCCGTATCCAACCGTGGCCAGTTTTGGTGGTGCCCTTAATGTCAATCTGGCTGACAATGGCGCGCGAACCTTCATTGATTTGGTAAACAAGCTGCACGCTGTCTTCATCCAGTTCGAAGACCTGCAACTCCACAGTCGCATCCATATACCCATTTTCGGCATACAGTTGCTTGATTGCCTGAGAACCCAGTCGCGAACGCGTCAGCGAAAACGCCTCGTCCTTTTGAATCGGCACAACTTCGCGCAATTCACTGGCTGGCAGGATCGAATTGCCCCGCAAAACGACGTCAGCGACATCTGACTGCGAACCTTCTTCAACGTCAAAAATAACAATCAAATCGTCGTTGTCAGGTTTGACGGCCAATCGTGATTTGACGCGGGCATTGCGGAAACCAACATCCACCAGATAACGGCGAATATATTCTTCGTCGCTGTTCAGCCTGGAACTGCTGGTCAATCCGCGCACTGTGCCGCCGATGAAGGGAAGGTTCTTCAAAAATGGGATGGAGCCGACTTTACTTTCGATTTGGGATTGCAGATCGGCGCTAATGTCCTGCCAGCGAATCAGTTTGGTTCCTTCGATGCGAATTTCTTTCAGGTCGTACAGCAGGTTTGGCTCAACGTCATACTGCACTCGTAAGTCCTTAGTCGGCGCGCAATCTACCGGTTCACAGCGCCAACTGACGTCGGCAAAAAAGTAGCCTTCTTCCTGCAAATACTCTTTCAACCTTCGCTCGCCCAATCGGGCAAGCGAACGGCTGAAACCCTGGTTCATCACGGGCAACAATTCTTTCAGCTTTTTCGAATCCAGCTTCAAATTGGGAATTGGGCTGACTGTCGCCTGTGCCGTAGGAAGTTTTGGCTTAGCGGGTATCTCTGCGGCAGCGCCTGAATTGCCAGAATTCACGTCAGGGGGAGGCGCAATAAAGCCAAGCGAAAACCGCTGGCGACCACGAAGTTCAATTGTGAAAACGCCTTCTCGTATGCCTTGCCGGGCTGCGCTGCCGCCTTGCGTGTACGTCGCCAGCGCGGAAAACCGATTGGAGAAGGTGTATTCAGCCAGCGCAGTCTGATCCTGTTCCGTAGCCAGGTTGGTCGAATAGCTCAGGTAAAAGTTTCGCGACAGTTGCTGTCCAACGGTCAGGCGCGCTGCAGGGTTGGCATTGGCGCGAAGCACGGGATCAATCTGGAATCGGCTTAACCCTAACAACTGTTCGGTCGGCTTTGAAATGAAGCCCGAAGACAGCAAGGAAGCCGCCGCTCCCACGCCCGCTGTCGGTAACCCCTGGCTGCCGATGGTTCCGGTTTCGGTTCGGCCAGTGGTAATCAACGAGATGATTTCATCGCGCGTCAGTTGAGGTTCAGCGCGTAGTTTCAACTGAATGGCATCCGTTCGCCCGGACATATCCAGGTAAACGTGATAGCCGCTGATGTCAGATTCAGCTACCAGGTTCAACTCCGGCTCAGCGCTGCCCGCAGGCAAATCCAGAAACCCTCTGGTGATTTCATACCGCTGGCCGCGAAACCGCACGGAACCGCTTTCGGTTTCAATTCGTCCCTGAACATCAGGGTCGCTGAGTGTTCCGCCTACAGCGAAGTTTGCTGAACCGACCGCGTTGATTTGCTCGCCGCGCAATAGCAACGAATCGCGCGCTTCCACTCGCAAATCCAAAGTGATCGGCGGCATAAAGGATTTTTGCGTGCTGCCGCCTCCGCCTGCAAAATCGCCGAAAGCCAGATTCGCGTTGCCACCGCCAAGCAAATTGTCCAGGTCAATTCTGGTTTCGTATTCACCCAGCGGAACCTGGATCGTGCCGGACAAGGTTTGTTTTTCCGGCGTGCCAATCAGCGTTAACGTGCCGTTTACCGTCGCCGTGAATTCGTCATAAAAGATTTCGGAATTGACCGCCCGGATATCGAATTTCCAGTCTGAGGGTCGCAGCTCAACCAGTTTCATGCCGCCGCTGATGTCCAGCGAACCGTCGTTGGCTTCGGCAGTGAAATTTTCAATGGTCAATTGATCGCCTGACAGCTTGATGCGGCCCTTGCCGTTGGAAACAAAAATCGGCAAGTCGCTGGACGAAAACCCAAACGCGTTAAAATCCATGGCTCCGTTCAGCGAAGGTTTTTCCGCCGTTCCCGCCAGATTGGCGGCAATGTTGACTTCGCCAAACAGCGCCAAACCTTCGACCAGGCTTGGCAATCGGTCAAGGCTGGCTTTACCGCTCAACTCAAAATTCATCGCCGCTTCATCTTTCAACCCGATTGCGCCACCCAAACTGAGATCAATTCCCGCTCCCGAAATTTTGGTCGAAGGGAGTTTTATCTGTGAGCGGTCCAGCGAAATTGTCAGCGGCGTTGGGATGGTGATGGGGCTATCCAACACATCCAGATTGATCCCTGTCAGCGTTAAATTGCCGCTGAGCAGATCGGCGGTGGCTTTGCCTGTGGAATCCGCTGTCGGGCCTTCAATGTGAAGCTTGCCACTGATGGCGCCGCGCAGTTGGCCTTTCAGGTCCGGCAGAAAGGTTGCGATCACCGGCGCCAAATCCAGTTCATTCAAATCGCTTTCAATCACCACTGGACGGCCAGGTTTGCGAAGTTCGATGTTGGCTTTCAGCGTTTCCGGTTTGAAGGATTTGTCGTTGGTGACGGTCGCCAGAATTCCTGTCACCAGTTCCGCGTCAATTCTGCCGCCAGGGCTGGTATGCGCCGTCAATCGCAATTCGCCGGTGTCGCGACCATTGATGCGGACATTTTTGCCGATGGCCGTCAATTCCAGCTTGAAGCTTTCCCAATCCAGTTCCGGCTGTTTGCGGTTTTGATCAGGTTTGTTGATTTTGCCGATGATTTGGAAATTTGCGTCGGCCAGTCCTTCGACGGTCGTGTTTTTCAATTCAAACGATTCTGCAATGCTGTCCAGCGCAACTTGATCGGCTTTCCCTTGCGCCTGGAAAACATAATCTTTCAGATGAAAATTGCCTGTCGCTGTCAGATGCGATTTCAGCAGTTGAACTTCCAACAGTTCCAGCAGCGCTTGCTCACCGTCAAATTTCACCTCCGCAGTTGCCAAGCTGGCATCTTGCCCGGCAATTTTGCCTTCGGCCAAACTGAGTTTCGCCGAACCTCTCAGCGCACCCGGCAAACCCGTCAAGCTGGCATTGCCGGAAATGTCTCCGCTGATGAAATCACCTGCGTCCGGCAACCCGGTTGCAGCCAGAATTGTTTCCAAACTGATTCGGTTGATGGTTGCTTCCAGAATGCCGGTTTCAGCTTTCGGATCGAACGGAGCAAACAAATCAAACTTGGCCGAACCGCCATTCAATCCTGTGATCAAACCATTCTGAATTTTCAATTCCCTGGCCGAAGCGATGATGTGACCGGATAGCCCGCCAATCAGCGCATCGCGCAATCCCACGGTTGCCGCATTCACATCGCCTTCCAAAACTCCGTCGTTGAGTTTACCGGTGATACGGCCATCGAATTTCAATTCGCCGATCAGTTGTGGTTCGTTTTCGATGATGAACGGACGGGCGAGTTCAATCGAGCGCGCAATTTGAACCAGCTCTTCGGCTTGCGATGAAGCGAGCGAAACGCGCAGATCCGACTCGCCTTCGTAACTGAGTTTGCCTGTTGCCGTCAGTTTGCTGACAGCGGTCGCCAGTTGCGCTTGATCAAAATTGAATACGCCGCCGGACGCAGTAATTGCCACATCACCGGTCAGCGGAACCGCATCCGTAGTCTGATTCGATTGACCTTCAAAATGTGCAGCGATTTTGCCGTTGATCGTGCGCGGATTGGAGCCGAAAAAACTGAGATCAACGGTTCCAGAGGTTTTTCCGCTGAGAGGCACGTCTGTAGCTTTGAAAACTGCCAGCGCACCGGCAGTTTGTATATCCGTGAAGCTGCCTTTGATTTGTTGTGGCGCACCTTTCGCTACCGGCAATGTGTATTCGGCTTCCGCCGTCCCGCCCAGCGCGCTGGCTTTGATGTCAGTCAACTTCAATGCGGCATTGTCGAACAAGGCTTTGGCCGAAGCATTGCCGAACTCAACTCCACTGATTGTTCCCCCGGGCAAGCTGGCCGCAGCAGTCACGTTGTATTTGCTGCCTTGAACCTTTGTGGCCACATTGTTGAGTTTCAGATTGGATAATTTGCTGTCAGGCCAGGTGACGGCTGCAATGGTTGCCGCCGGAGCGTCGAACTTGGATTCAGTATCTTTGCCGTTAAGTTTGATTTCGCCGTTGATGATTCCAGCGCCAACGCCGCTGACAACGACGTTGTCTACGGTAATGGCTTGGACATTGGCGCGGCTGACGCTCAGCTTCAGATTTTTGCTGTCGCCATCGGCTGATACTTGGGGAAGCTGAATGCCGCGCAGCTTTGTATTTTCAACCAGTAAATCCGGGACAGACGCGCTGCCATTGAATTTGTATTTTTCACCTTCGCCTTCCAGCTTGCCCTTGGCTGCGACTTGGCCGCGCAATGGGGATTGCGGAAAAGCGAAGCTCGACAATTGATCCAGCTTAACGTTCGATTCAATGTCAAAGCTGTACCGAATTGTTTTGAAGTCTACGACTTTGCCTTTTGCTGCCACATCGCCCAAATCGGAATTCAGTTGTAACTGTTCAACTTCAATTCCGGTGGGGGAAGCCTTTGCCGCCAGAGAAAGTTTGCTGAGTTTCGATTCGCGGTTTTCGATCAGGACGCGGCCAGATTCGGTATCAAGTTGCAGATTGAAAAGTTGTGCTTGCTGCGCGTCCGGCTGAGCCTGGATTTTCATCCCGCTCAAATCAGCTTCAATGTCTCGTTGACGATCTTTGTAATGCACTGCTGAGTTAGTCAGCGCCGTCAGCAACTTGGAAGTATCGAATTTAAGAGTTTGGGATTTTGAAGGAGCTTCGTGAATGCCAACCAGATTGCTGCGGCCCTGTTCGTCAATTTCAACGAAAACTTCGGCTCCGTCCAGATTCAAATTGCTGATGACGATTTCACGGCTGAGTTTCAGTGCATACAGATCAAGGATCTTGGTTTTGACTTCAATGTCTTTAACCGTGGCAATCAACTGGCCCGTTTGCTGGTTGTAAACCTTCAAATCTTTCAGCCGAGCCGTTTCAGGCCCCCAGGCAAATCCGAAACTGCCAATTTCCGCGCGCAAGCCAAATTCGGTCAGCTTCTTTTTGATTTCGTTGGCGACGTAACTGTTGAATCGTTCCGAACGCAGCCAACTCAAAAAGCCGAAAAGACCGATGGCCCCAATGACAATCAGACAAACCAACGCCACAGCAGTTTTTTTGCGCCAGCGGCGTCGCTTGGGTTGGGTTGTTGTGGCGGATTGCTCCTTCGGCATTTGGTTCCTGGATTGAAAAGGGTTCGACAGCAAGATCGAGGGGATACCCTATTGTTTACAAAGCCAGCGCTATGATCAAGTCGGGTGACAGGTTACAGGTTTTAGGTGTCAGGCAAAAGCAGGTTGCCACTTGTTCTATGGATGGTTACATTGAATGTGCGGTTTGAACCTGACATCCGAAACCTGACACCTGAAACCTGATGAAAAGAATCATCATCGGCACAGCCGGTCACATAGATCACGGGAAAACTTCACTGGTCAAAGCCTTGACCGGTGTGGACGCTGACCGTCTGAAAGAAGAAAAAGAGCGCGGCATCACGATAGACATCGGCTTTGCGGATTTGACCGTGGGCGACACGCATTTTGGTTTTGTGGATGTGCCGGGGCTTGAACGCTTCGTCAAAAACATGCTGGCCGGAGTTCACGGCATTGATCTGGTCATGCTGGTGGTTGCCGCCGACGAAGGCGTTATGCCGCAAACGCGCGAGCATTTCGACATTTGCCGACTGCTGGAAGTCAAAGCCGGATTGGTCGTCGTCACCAAAACCGATATGGTCGAAGTGGAGTTTGCAGAACTGGTTGAAGCCGAAGTCGGGGAATATGTTGCCGGTTCGTTTCTGCAAGGAGCGCCAATTTTGCGTGTCAGTTCGCGCACCGGCGAAGGCATTGATGAACTGAAAAAGACGCTTGCTGCATTGGCGAAAAAAGTCGAAGAGCGTGACGAACGCGCCATCGCCCGGTTGCCGATTGACCGCGTCTTCACGATCAAAGGTTTCGGAACAGTGATCACCGGAACTTTGATTTCCGGGCGAATCGGTGTCGGCGATGAGTTGGAACTGTTGCCTTCCGAAGGTCGCCGGTCGCGCGCGCGCAGCATCCAAGTTCACGGCCATTCAACGCAGGAAGCCAAAGCCGGAGAACGCACGGCAATTAATTTGCAGGGAATCGAACTGGACGAAGTTACGCGCGGCCAGGCGCTGGCTCCGTCCGGAAGGCTGGCGGCAAGTTCCATGCTGGATGTAAAGCTGAGTCTGTTGAAAACTGCACCGCGAATTTTGCGCTCGCGCTCAAGAGTTCATTTGCACCTTGGCACGGCTGAGGTGCTTGCTCGCGTCGTATTACTTGGCCAACCTGAACTCGCTCCCGGCGGAGAATGTTTCGCGCAACTTCGGTTGGAATCTCCCTTGCTGGCTTTGCCGGCGGATCATTTTATCGTTCGCAGTTACTCCCCAATGGCGACGGTTGGCGGCGGCAAAATCGTTGATTCGCTTCCGCGTAAACATAGGCTTCGCGAAGGCGCGCAGGTCGTCGCTCAACTGGAAAAGCTGGCAGCAGCGGATGAAACAGAACGCATTGCGCTGCTGGTTGAACTGTCTGGCGAGCGCGGAATGAATTGTGCCGAACTGGCTGCACGCAGTGGTTCAACGGACGACACCATCAAACGCGCCGCAGACAGTTTGACCAAAACCAAACGATTGGTGGCGGCGGTCGCCAATCCGTTGTTGCTGATTGCCCGCACGGAGTTTGAAGATCTGGCGAAACAGGTTCGCGCTTTACTGAAAAGTTTTCACAGCCGCTCGCCACTGGAATCCGGAATGGGACGCGAAGAAGTCCGCGAAAAAATCTTCGCCAATATATCGCCGGAAATTTTTCGCGCGGTGCTGGCGCAATTGACCGAGCGCAATGAAATCGTTGCCGAAAAAGACTTACTGCGCCTGGCTACACACCGCATCGCGCTTTCCGCCGAAGAGCAATCCGCGAAAGATCATCTGGCAGAAATTTATGCGCGCGCCGCATTGCAGCCGATTTCCCTGGAAGAAGCCATTGCTGAGGCTGGGTCACAATTTCATATTGATTCTGCTCGGGCGACTCGATTTGCCCAAATGCTGGTCAACAGCGGTGAGCTGGTGAAAGTTGCCGATTTGGTATTTCACCGCAGCGCGATTGATGGGTTACGCGAAACCCTGCAACGTCATAAAGCTGAACACGGCGCAAAACTGGATGTCGGCACCTTCAAAGACCTGACTGGCATTTCCCGCAAATACGCGATTCCTCTGCTGGAATACCTAGACCGACAGCGTGTGACCCGCCGTGTTGGCGATGCACGAGAAATTCTGTAAGCTGTCTTTGCTTCCATCAAAACTTCCCCTTACCACACGTTGTCCCTGCCGAATTGAAGTTGCGCTGCCATGTGACGCGGACGATGTGCCCGCACCCACAACCGCAAATAAAGTGTGTAAACCAGCTCTCGCCACATTTCAGGAGGAGGATTATGTCCAAGCTTATATTCCGCGTGCTTAGTTGTTTTTTGTTGCTTGTCTGCATATTGGCCATCGGCAATCGTTCGCAGTTGCTGAAAGAAACGGTGCTGGCTCAAACAACCATTCAGTTGCAGCCGGTTGTTAGCGGGCTGGCGTTTCCGGTTTTTGTCACCAGTTCCCGGGACGGCTCGAATCGGCTATTTATTCTGGAACGCGCAGGGAAAATTCAATTGCTGATGCCGGGGGCGTCCGCGGTCTCTGCTACGCCATTTCTGGATCTGACATCGAAAGTGCTGACCGGAACAACCGCAGGCGATGAACGCGGCCTGCTCGGTTTGGCGTTTCATCCCGCATTCAAAATCAATAGACGTTTTTTTGTGAATTACACGCGGCGGCCCGATGGAGCGACCGTGATTTCCGAATTCAAAGTCTCCATCGGGAATGGAAACCAGGCTGATGTTGAAGAAAAAGTGATCCTGACCATCGCGCAACCTTTTTCAAACCACAACGGCGGAATGATGGATTTTGGAAAAGACGGTCTTTTATACGTTGGTATGGG
>CAZXHW010000163.1:0-11659 GCA_964639915.1 uncultured Heliomicrobium sp. | reverse complement strand
CCAACTTAATCGGATTGCTTGATAGCAAGGTTCATACCGTCACCAACGCCAATCAGGCTGGTAAAGACACGCTCGTCCTGATGCAGTTTTGCGTTCAAGGCGCGCAACGCGACAGTGTCAGCGTCAGTCACACTTTCGTCAGCGACTTTGCCGTACCAGAGCATATTGTCGAACACCAGCAAGCCGCCTTTGCGGACGAGTTTCAAGGCGCGTTCGTAATACCCATCGTAATTCGATTTGTCGGCGTCAATGAAAGCAAAATCGAATGTTCCGGCGTGGCCGTCGGCCAGCAGCGCGTCCAGCGTTTCGTTGGCAGGCGCCAGCTTCAAGGTGACTTTGTCTGCCACGCCTGCTTCGGCCCAATATCGCCTTGCAACCGAAGTCCATTCTTCATTCACATCGCAGGCGTAAATGTGGCCGTTTGCCGGAATCGCCAACGCGGTGCAAAGAGAGCTGTACCCGGTGAAAACGCCAACTTCCAGCGTCTTTGCGGCGTTGGTCAGTTTTAACAGCAACATCATGAACTGCCCCTGCACGGGCGAAATGGACATGATGGCATGCGGATTGGTGGCCTGGGTTTCTTCGCGCAACCGGCGCAACACATCCGGTTCACGCAAAGAATTGTTCAGCATGTAAGCGTAAAGTTGCTCCGTCAGAGCCAGAAATTCATTCGACATCTTTTCTCCCGGAAATTACCGCGACGCAGTTGTCGCGCGATAGCCCATCTCAAGCCCCTTGGTCGTGGTGTAATACTTTGCCAGCATATTCGGATTTTCCCACGCGGGCAGCGTCTTCGGATCGCGCAAGTAACCAAGGAACCGGCGCATAACTTCCGCAAAATGAGCTTCGTGTCCGTCGCGGAATTTGTCTGGGATCGTCACCCATAGCTTGTTACCGCGCTCTTCAACAGCGACGCCAGCAAATTTAGATTGCAACGCTGCAACCTTCGTTTTCAGCGCAGCCAGAATTGCGGCTTTGCTGCTGGCGCTATTTGGCACAACGTACAGTTCCGGCTTCCAGTTTTCTTCTTTGCCTTGCCGGATTTCCAGCGCGGATTTTGTGCCTTTGAAAATCGCCACGTGCGTGTCGCCGCCGCCCGCCGGAGCTTCGTAATTCCAGATCACATCCAGCTTGGCGTGAACTCCGCGTAACGCGTACGTCATTGCGCCGTTGCAGTAATAATCCAGCTTGCCGTTTTTGATGCTGGCCGACAGGTAGTCGGGAAACGCCTTTTCGTTCGTCACGCGCGAATACTCCGGCAAGCTCATCACCGTCGGCCAACGTTTGCCAGAAAGCACGTTGACGTCTTTGCGGTAATCAATCACCTGTTCCGGGAAGACCATCCACTGAATCAGATCAACCAGATGGACGCCGACATCAGAAACGCCTTCGCCTTGTTGTTTGACGTCGAAAAACCATGCCGGGCGAATATTTGGCGCTCCGGCCACGACTTTCAGAATGTGGTGGATGCTTTCGATGTAAATCGCCGGATCGCTTTCACTGCCTTTGCTAATTTCGCCGAAAACTTCCGGCGAATGAATCAACTCTTTTTGCAGGATGGTCGTGATTTCAGACCGTTCGGTCATGATGTCGTAAGCAATCAATTTTTTGGCTTCGGCGGCTTTGAAGGTGGCTTCGAGTTTTGAAAAATCCGCCGTGTTGATGATCCAGGGTTTGTCTACCAGCACGTTCAGGCCGCCTTCGACGGAAGCTTTCACGCGATCAATTTTGCCTTGATTGCGTCCGGCCATTGTCACAACGTTGCCGGGACGTTCGGCCAGCATGCGCGCCAGAGGATCGCCGCCCGCGTGAACTTCCATTTCCCAACGCGTCGGATTGTCTTTGCGATTGTTGAAATTGGCGATGCGTTTCAGGTGTTCGTACAGGTCAAACCCCAGCGGCGCATACACGTGAACGCGCGGCGAAACGTCCGGATACATTTCTTTCTGCACCAGCCCGGCGTGAAAGTGGCCGGGATCAAGCGTCATGATTTTGACTTCCATAGCTTTGGTTTTTTGTTGAGCAACAGAAATTCCTGACGGCTTTGCCATCAAGAGCACAAACAGCGACAGGGAAATCGCCGCCAGTATTGAAAACTTTAGTTTCATCATTTTCTCCTAGACCTTTAGCGTTGCTGATTGTTCGACTAGTTGGGTAAACGATAATCTGGCTTACTGCTTGGGGAACTGTCAATTAGTTAGGGGCTAAATTCTTTGCTGAGGAAAGCAGGGGATGGAAAAACAAATGCGACGGGCATTTCTGCGACAGGCATTTTGACGTGGCGGCGATTGCGCGTTACGCAAAAGCGTTTGCCAACGTAGCTGCCACGATGGCAAACGGATAACGGCGGAAGGATTGGCAGACAAAAAACTTCAGCAGCGGCTATAGCTTTCAACCACAGGCTCAATTGGCTGGCTTTTCGAAGATCAGAAAGTACATTTTCTTGCCGTACTCTTCGTCAAAAAATCCGGGTCGGCTTTCTTTGAAGGTAAATCCTGCGCGAGTAATTTCTTCACGCACCAATTCAGCGGGGATAACGTGCAGCCGATGGTATTCTGTTCGAGGCCTGCTCGCAGGACCTTCGCCATCAATCAACACCAAGCGTCCGCCGGGTTTTAATGCCTTTAGCACTGCCTGCATTGTTTGTTCGTATTCTCGAAATTCGTGATAAGTATCCACGATCAAAACGGCATCCAGATTATTCGGCAAGCGCGGATCAGCGCTTTCGCTCAGAATCGTTTCGATCTGCGGCAGTTTGGCCTGTTCCTGCCGCGCGCGCAATTTCTTCAGCGCCGCGTCGTCAATGTCCACCGCATAAACTTTCCCTTCTGCGCCAACCCGCGCAGCTAGGTGAAACGTAAAGTAGCCGGAACCGCTGCCGATGTCGGCAACACGCTGGCCGGATTTCAAGCCCAAGCCGTCCAGCACTGCCGTCGGCCGTTGCCATTCATCACGCTTGCGGTCGCGCTCAGTAGGATTGGGAACAGGTGTACCTTGATCTGCGCTCCGACGTTGTTGTCCAAAAGTGCTCTGCCAGCTCAGCGCGCAGATAGTTACCAAAGTAATGCTTGCCAAAAATGCCTTGTAAGATTTCATGGTCATGCCTCGGGAAAGGAAGTGATTTGATGTTTTGCCCGCTTATTGGCGAACGCGTTTATAGGAAAACGAAGGCATCAACGGCAGCGAACCATCCGGCATTCTGAAATTGACGCCGCCAAACCGCACCTTTCCTGAAAGCGTATCGCCTTCCAGTTTTCCTTCGCACAAAATCACGCCACGTGGGCGCATTCCGTTCATATAACCGAAATTCAACCCCGCTGGGGTCACGCGCAAATGTTCAACGCGCCGGATTCGATATGGATCTGGCAATTTGGCGTCTTCAACTTCCGCGACGACACGTCCGTCCACGACTTTGATATGCAGCGTCAAGCGCGGAGTCGCCGGTTCGTCAGGTTGCATACGTTCATAGCCAATCCAGTCGCCGATATATGCGCGCGCTTCTTCCGGCGTAGGGAACGGCGTGGCCAGCAATCCTTCCACAGTTTCAGTCGGCGGCGGACGACGTTCGACCTCGGCAATTTGGGCGAGCAATTTCTCGCTGTCCGACGGTGCGCCGTAACCCGCTGCAAGCGTACTGTACGCTTCACGCGCTGCCGCGCCACGTCCTTCCATCAACAAGTCTTCGACAACATTCTGAATCAACTTTCGTGGTGGGATTACCGTCGCGCCCAGCGAAGCGCTGACTTTCGCGTAATAGGGCAAGATGCTGGTCGTGGGCGAAATTGGCGCGGCCAGCATGGAGTAATCGCCGAAGGCTTCGCGCAAACCCAGGTACATGGACAGCATCACCATGGACTCGTGGTTTTCTTTTGGCTTGAATGATTCGCGATAAAGCTTCCAGTTTGCGGGCGCGCTTGCCACCAGCGTTTTCCACGTTTCGTCCGTCCAACCAAATCGCGCTTCCAGCGAAACGTAACGCAACGGTGTTGGAGCGGCTTTCGCTCGCGCGAGCAGTTTCTTGACCAGCCAGTCGTCTTCCAGGTGCGTCGGCGTATCAATCGCAACCACGGCGCGATAGGTGGAGCGTGTGGCCGCCGCATACGTCACCAGAATGCCGCCGGAAGAATGGCCGATGAATGTGCGCGGTGCGCTGCCGCGAAATTGCCGGTCAACGGCGGGCAACACTTCCTGTTCGATGAAATCCAAAAAGCGGTCGCCGCCTTCGTTGCGGGTGCTGCCGCTGACCGAAAGGCCGGGTGGCGTCAGGTCATGCACTCGTCCGTTTAACGAGTCAGTATTCGGGATGGCCACGATCACGGATTCAGGAATCTGGCCGTTGCGGCTGAGTTCGTGACTGATGGCGGCGGCGGGCGGCACGCTGGCTTCTCCGTCCAGCACAATCGTCACTGGATAACGGCGGTCAGGCGCGCTGCGCGCATACGAAACCGGTAGCACAACGTAAATGCGGCGCGTTTCTTTCAAAATCGTCGAAGCGATTTGAAACGCCAAAGCGCCGTCTCCGCGCGAATCGCGAATCGTATGCCCATTTTCGGCAACCAGCTTTGGCAACGAAGTAGGTTCCTGCGCCCGAATGCCAATTGCCAGCAGGCACACGACGACCAATACCCAATGGTTTTGAGTCTTCATTTCTTGCTTTCCTTGTCCTGGGTTAAGTGTTGAAGAGTTAGATCAGATTTCAATTGTGCGTGGGGAAATTCAACAACGGGGAGCACGGGGCACACAGGGAAAACAAATCTTTTTCCCCAACTCTTCCCCCGTGATCCCAGTGTTCCCCGTGGTTCAAATCCGTATACGCATCTGCAAGCCGATCCAGGAGCTGCTGATCAACGTGCGCTGGTTCCCAGCCACTGTTCCAGCCAGTCTTTGCGGCTACGGCTCAATTTCAGTTCTGTGCCGTCGTGCAGAATGACCAGATGTTCCCCGTTGAAATGCGGGTGCAGTTCCCTGATGCGATCCAGATTGACGATGGTGGAGCGGTGAATCCGCGCGAACTGTTCCGGGTTCAAGCTCGCTTCCAGTTCGTTCATCGTCTGGCGCAACAAATGCGCTTTGCCGCCCACGTGCAGCCGTATGTAATTGTCATAGGCTTCAATCCAGTCAATTTCATCCGTGCGCACAAAAATCACGCGGCCCGTCGTTTTGACCATCAGCCGCGTCAGGTAACGCGGTGCGTCGGTTTTGACTTCACGCGTGCCCAGCAACTGCATCAGCTTCTGCCCCAGTTCGCTGGCGTCTTGCTGAGCGATCTGCCGTTTCGCCTGTTCCAGCGCCTTGCGAAAGCGTTCATCGCTGAACGGTTTCAACAGGTAATCCAGCGCACTGACTTCAAACGCCTTCAGCGCATATTGATCGTAAGCCGTAACAAAAATAATCACCGGCAGCGGTTGCCCGGACAATTGATCCAACACCGCAAACCCGTCCAGTTCCGGCATCTGTATGTCCAGAAAGACCAAATCCGGTTGCAAGGCGCGAATGCTGCTGACAGCTTCGCGGCCATTGCCGCATTCTTTGACCAGTTCAATTTCCGGATCGCGTTTCAGCAAGGCGCGCAGATTGCGCCGTGCGGGCGGTTCATCGTCCACAACAATCGCTTTGATCTTTTTGTCGTTCGTCGTCGTCACGATGTTTGCGCAGCGAAACCGTTGGCGATTCGCAATGGAATAGACACGCGCGCTTCGACGCCACCTTGCGCGCGGTTTTGAATGGCCAACTCGAAATCCGCGCCGAAAAGCTGCCGCAATCGGGCCACCGTATTTGCCAGTCCCAACCCCGACCCAGTTTCCAGTTGCCAATGTTCCGGCAGCCCGACGCCGTCGTCACACACGCGCAATTCCAGCCGTTCGCCTGTTCGTTTGGCCGTCAAAGAAACCAACCCAGGAGCGGCGCGGCCTGCCAATCCGTGGCGAATGGCGTTTTCAACCAGCGGTTGCGTGATCAGGTTCGGAACCAGCGCGTCCAGGGTTTCTGGCGCGGCGTTGATGCTGATCTGCAACCGATCCGAAAATCGCATCTGTTGCAGCTTCAGGTACAGTTCCAACCATTCCAGTTCTTCGCTCAAACTTACTTCCTGCTTGCCGGAATTATCCAGCGTCTGGCGCAACAGATCGCTTAAACCCACCAGCATTTGCACCGCCGCCGCGTTGTCGTTGTCGCGCACCAAACCGGTAATCCCATTCAACGTGTTAAACAGAAAGTGCGGATGCAATTGCATCTTCAGCATCTGCAACTGTGCCTGCGCCAATTGCGTTTCCAGTTGCGAAGCGCGCAATTCGCGTTCGCGGAATTGCCGGTAATAATCCAGCGCACTGCCAATGC
Source organism: uncultured Heliomicrobium sp. (assembly GCA_964639915.1). Classification (GTDB taxonomy): domain Bacteria; phylum Acidobacteriota; class Blastocatellia; order RBC074; family RBC074; genus RBC074. Next base: position 5,323 of record CAZXHW010000163.1, on the reverse strand, counting down.
CCAGCACCATTCCATAAAACAACGCGCAAAACGGCAGGTTAGACAGCCATGAAGCCGCCAGCCGCAACGGCAGCATCGAAAGGTCCAAACCGCCCGTCATAATCAACTGCGTCAAGACCAACCCAACGACTGCATGCGCCAAACTCAATGCCAGAACGGCGATCAAATGGACAGGCAGTGCCTTTCGCAGCGTATTTCTTTCAATCGGAAACCTGCGACGCAACCACAAAGCCACCGGAACCAGCATTACCCACACCAGCCAAACCGCCCATTGCGCGGCAAACATTCGCCAAGCCATGGCTTGCGGCGATGACATCGGCATGGGCCCTCTTGTCCGTGGCAGACGGATAAACGGCGTGCTGGCGGAAAAGACGCCAAGCGCCAACCAGCATAAAAATAACCATCCCCACATCCGCCAACGCGACCGCCCCCAAGCGGCATTCAATAAGCCAGACGAAGAGTTGGTTTCGCCGTGTTTTTGCTGCATCAAGTTCATGGTGTGATTGCCATCCGGCACGAATCACAAGATACCATCGGGATACGGAGTGCGCCGCAGCTTTGTGGTGAGTTGTGTGAATTTTGCCGTGAAATCCATCTCGGGAAGGTAAAAGGTACGTGATGATGCGCCGGATTGCCGACCAAGTCGAAACGGAAAATTTGATTCGTTATTTTCACAAGCGTAAAGTTGAGGGGGCGTCCGCTTCGATGGGAAAAAAGCAACGAAGAAACCAGCAAAAAATCCTCGAAAGAAGGGAGACAATAAATGGCTTTCGAGTGGCATTCGGCAAAGGCACAGAGTAACCTTGAAAAGCACGGCGTTTCATTCGATGAAGCAGCGACCGTCTTCGATGATCCGCTCCAGGTGCATTATCCCGACAACAGGCACAGCATCGGCGAGCAAAGGTTTATTTGTCTGGGAGCTTCTGACCACGGGCGGCTTTTGATGCTGGCTTATACCGAGCCAGCACAGGACGTTATTCGCATCATTACGGCGCGGGAAGCTTCGCCGACAGAGAAAAGAAGTTATGAACAATACAACACACTTGATTGAAGACGATGAGTTCGACCTTGCCGACGACTTACCAGCCGAGTTGCCGCTTGAAGCGATGCAGCCGGACGTTGAGCGGACAAAGCGGTTTCGAGCACAGGCACTGCAAGGTATGGTTCGTCTTGCTCCGGATGTGGCCGAAGTCTTCAATACATCCGATGCCGTCAACGAAGCGTTGCGAACGCTTATTCGTTTGAGCCGGGCGGAAAGGAAAAAGGCGGCGTAAGCAATGCAACCACTATCCCTCATCGCAATCGCTGCTGGCGCGGTCATCGTATCGGTGCTGGCAATTGGAGCCTTGAAGTATCGCCGCTGGCCGGAGGGCCGGAAGCGGGCGCTTCGCATCAAGAGAAGGACGTGGCTTTAAGCAGATGATTGCGCGTAGTCGGCGATGCGGTGGGGAAGGCCAGGAAAGCAGAGCTCTCTGTGCCTACTGGTCTTCTTATCGAAGAGATGGAAAAGTGTGCCCATGCGCACAAGAAGACGTTGCCATCCTGCTATATCTAATGCGCTGGGACGGCTGCGATCAGGAGAAAATAGCGAGGCAATCTGTATTGCTCATGCACAATCCGAACAGTTGCGATTGATTATAAAGAAGCGTGCGAACGCATTGAGAGAAAAGAAATTGTCTTTGATTCTCTCTGGAATAATCACGAGGGCAAGCCAGCATCTGGCTGACTTTGAAGATTACGCAACGTTTGTTCTTATCAACATGGAACGGTGCCCATGACATGGCCAACTGCTAAAACGGTTAAGTCACTCTTTGCTGCAAGTCAGAACCGTTGCACTTTCCCTAAGTGCTCTGTGCCTGCCTACGAGGCTTCGACAGGAAGCGTGCTTGTGGAGATATGCCACATTGAAGGACATAAACCGGAATCTGCACGTTACAGGGCAGATCAACAGGATAGTGATCGGCATAGCTACAGCAATCTCATTCTGTTGTGTGGGGTGCATCATAAGGTCATTGATGACGACGAAGATTCATACACAGTAGAGCGCCTGAAACAAATGAAAGCGAAACATGAAAGCGGTGCTCAAACTTCGTCCGAGGCCTTTTCAGATGATGCTACACGGCAACTGATCGCTAACTTCCAAGCGAGTGGAATTCAGGGCGGCACAATCATTGTTTCCCAGCATCAGATGGGAGGCCAAGTTGCGCATACAATCGTCAATAACGCGTTGCCGCCGCGCCAACTTAGTGAGAGCGCAGCTCAGAACTTAATTGCTGAGCTGAGAGGCTATCCTCATAGAAGGTTTGATTTCATGCGTGTTCAGGGAGATGGAGAAACCATTGCGCTAGCTGAACAAATAAAGCAAATTCTCCTTTTGTCGGGATGGGCAATGGCATCAGATGTCATCGCACTTGTATCTGGTGATCGCGGCGTGCGCTTGGGTTTAAGCCGGGAACCATCGGTTCCTCAAGATGTGGCGATACTCGCACATTATCTCTTCCAAGCAGGAGTTATGGACCAACCGGGAATAATTCCAGACCCCTCCTGCAAAATTCTGAAGATTCTCGTAGGACATCGGTAATTGAGAATTTTCGGTTGCTTCGCTGGAGCCGACGAAGAGTAAGCTTTGCCGATAAAAATGAATCTGAATTCTGAGAACCAGAGAGTGAAGTCAGATCTATGAGAGTGAGTGGATGGGTGTCGGGGGTTTTTGTAGGTGAGATGCCAGGGGCTTTTCAAAATTTGCGTTTCCAATCCCAGGACTTCATTTTGGGACGGCACCGATGAACAATTGAGATGGAGGAAATGCGTCCGTAAAAGCAAAACGGCCATACGAAGATGGCCGTTTTGCTTTTATCTGATGCGCCCGGCATGACTCGAACATGCGACCTTTTGGTTCGTAGCCAAACGCTCTATCCAACTGAGCTACGGGCGCCTAGAGAAGAATGCGGATTCTGCCATCTGACCTTTGGGCTGTCAACGGGGCTTCCAAAATTTGCGTTCCAGCCGAAATGGCAGCGCAATCTAGCTTTTCAGCGCAGCCAATGCCTTCTGGGCGCGGGTGAATCGGCGGTTGACCTCTTCCCAGTGGACGTTCTGCATAAACGCATCAATGTATTTGGCCGCCGCCGAACCATAATCCATGTGGTACGCGTGTTCGTACATATCCATCGCCAAAAGAGTGATGCCCATCGGCGTATTGTGCATGTGGTCCCAGGCCCAATAATTGTGAAGCTCGCCCGTGTGCATGTTCATCACCAGCAGAACCCAACCGGAACCGCCTGCCAACCCGGCGGCAGTTTTTCTGAATTCAGCTTCCCAAGCCTCGAAACTTCCCCAAGCCGCTTTGATCCCGTTCGAAACTTCGCCGCCCGATTTGCCGTCGCCTCCCAGATTGGCGAAATACAGTTCGTGCAAAACCAGGGAGCCGGTTCGGACAAGCTCTTCGCGTTTCAGGTCGGCGTAAATGTAACCGGGCAAATCTTTATCGGTGAGCATTGCCGCCAGCCGTTTTTCGACGACGTTCAATGCGCTGACCGCGCCGGTGTAATTGTTTTCGTGATGCGATTTGATCAGTTTTTCGGAAATGCCTTTGAGTTTGGCCGGATCGAACGGCAGCGGTTTAGGCTGATGCTGACCGGCAAACACTGCCGGAGCGCCCAGTGGAGCCGCCGTCTGCGCTTGTGCTTCGGTCAAACCGCCAAGCGTTAGTCCTGTGCCACCCAGAACTATCGTTTCCATTGCTTCCCGTCTAGAAATCATTACTTGCCTCCTTGCACCTGTTGAGTTGGTTGTTTGATGTTTACTTTCGTTCCAGCGCGAAGCTCATCGGTTCCGCGTGCGGCTATCGTATCACCTGCGGCCAGATCGCCGAAAACTTCAACCAGATCAACACCTTTTTGATTCATGGAAGCGCCACGTTTTACATCTACCCATTCCGTCGTGCCGTCCTTGATGCGAATGACAAAGCTGCGTTCTGTGGTTGTGGCAATCGCTGTCGGCGGAACAAACATCGAAGGTTGAAGCCGTCGCGTGGGCCATTGCACTTCGGGAAACATGCCGGGAGCCAGCTTCCCGCTGGAATTTGCCACGTCCAGTTCAATCGGCATGGTGCGCGTTTTGGCATCCATCGAACGGCTGTTGCGCGAAACCGTTCCGCTGAATGTCTCTCCGGGAAAAGCAGGCAGCGTGAAGTTGAGTTTGGCTCCGGGATTGATGCCTGTGACTTCGGTTTCGGGAACGGAAATGACCAGTCGCAATCGAGAAACTTGCTGCAAGCGGAGCATTGGCGTTCCCCCGCCGGTTCCAGGTGCCGAAGCCATGCTGCCTGGATGCGCATTGCGTTCGGTGATGACGCCGTCAAATGGCGCAGTAATGCGCAGATAAGCTTCGATGTTTGACGCCGAGGTAACAGCTTCTTTCAGGGCGCGTTCGCTTTCGTCAAAGGTTTTGACCTGGGCTTGCGCGGCGCGTTCCGTTTCGTTCATCGCCTGCACGCGGGCACGCGCCTGTTCAATGCTCCGTTCGGCAATTTCCAGATCGTTGCCGGCCACAACGCCGGGCGTAGCCGAAGCGGCTTTCAATCGTTTGTAAGTCGCTTCTTCTGAGGCAAGTTTGGCTTCGGCTTCAATGCGTTGGGCGCGAATGGAAGCTGCGCGCGCCTGCGCTTCCACTTTTTGCGACTGAATGCCGCTGACGCGGGCTTCGGCTTCGCGGCGCTGGGTGTCGAGTTCCGGCGCTTTGAGCCGCGCTAGCAATTGACCGCGTTTGACCATCGAGCCTCGATCCACTGTGATCTGTTCGACGAAGCTTTGCATCTTGGCGTAAATCGCCACGTCTTCAAACGGCAACAGCTCGCCGGGCAAACGAAGCTGGCGATTCAGTTCGTGCGATTCTACCGTCGTAACATTGACTGTTGGCGTTTGCGACGTAGGCGATGGCGAAGTTTGTGGTTGGGTTTTCGGCGCTCCACCGCAAGCAGCGAAAAGTAGCGCCAAGCTTAACAATAGTGTTTTCATCGGATTATTCGTTGTTCGTAAGAGTTTCGGGGTGAAGCGAAACGGATGAACGTCCGGCTTTGCGCTGAGCAATTGCAAACACCAGCGGCAACACAACCAGCACCGCCAAAGTCGAAGCCGCCAGCCCGCCGATCACCGCGCGTCCAAGCGGCGCAGTTTGATCGCCGCCTTCGCCCAAGGCCAATGCCATCGGAATCATCCCCGCAATCATCGCAAAGCTGGTCATCAGAATGGGACGCAAACGGCTTTTCGCTCCGTCGGTCGCGGCGGCCTGGGCTTCCAAACCTTCGCGGCGACGCTGTTCG